>DAORDI010000097.1:0-17523 GCA_035345895.1 Leptospiraceae bacterium | reverse complement strand
AAGTCCAGTACCACCATATGCAGGCGGAACACCCCAGGAAAGGTCGCTTCGAAATCTCGGCAGTTCCAGCGGTTATACCGGCTCCAAAAGCGGAGGAATCAATCTTCCGGTAAATTTTGATGAGAAATGAAAATGTATTTGACAACTAGTTAATTAACTGGTTTAATGTAAGCATGAAAACATCACTGGGAACAGTCACTGCGTTTGAGGCCAAAACTCATCTCTCTGAACTTTTAAAAAAAGTAATGAACGGTGATTCATTTATAGTCACACTGAGAGGAAAACCTGTGGCAAAAATCATTTCCTTTCGGGAAGAAAGCAGTTCGGAAATTGAATCTGCCGTTACAAGATTAAGCGAGATCAGAAAAACAGTGAAGGGCGGCCTCAGCATAAAAGAAATGATCGAAGAAGGCAGAAAGTATTGAAGACTTGGGTGATTGACTGTTCATTTACTGCAGCGATGTTCCTGCCCGACGAAAAATCAGATCTTGCAGATCAATTTTTTTCCAGGATCGGTTCTGAATTCAAAGCAATTATTCCTGCCATCTGGTGGTATGAACTCAATAATGTGCTTCTGGTTTCTGTCAGGCGCAAAAGACTGACAAATGAAAATGCAGAAACAGTCTGGAAAACTTTTGAAAGTTTTCCTATTGAAATGGATAAGAATTTTTCATTTCAGACAATGAAAAGCATCTTTGAACTCGGGAAAAAACACGATCTATCTGTTTACGATTCTGCCTATCTGGAACTGTGCATTCGAAAAAAAGCAGGTATCGTAAGCCTAGACGAAAAACTGCAGAAATCAGCTGTAAAAGAAAAGATTCCCGTTTTTAAATAAATTACTTGTCCTAAATCAGATTCTGAAGAAAATAGAAGAATCAATTGAACTTTAAGGAAAAGTGCAGTTTTTTCAAATTGTTGGATAAAGGAAAAACGCACCGGACAAAGACGGGTCAGTATGGCAGCAATAGTCAGCGTCAAAGCTGGTAAATATATATTCAAAGAAGGCGATTCCGGCACTTCCATGTACATTGTAATGGAAGGCGTGGTAGATATTCATATAGTAATCAACGGAGAAGAAACAAATCTGGCCGTAATGAAGCAGGGAGATTTTTTCGGTGAGATGGCCCTGTTCCGCGAAAAACCCAGAAGTGCCAGTGCCAGAGTGATGCAGGATGTCCGTCTTGCAGTCATAGAAAGCCGTGCCCAGCTCGAAAAATTCCTCTGCGACAATCCTTTGTTTGCCGCCAAGATGGTCAATATCATGGCATCCAGGCTTGCACAGACGAATGATATGCTGTTCCAGAAGATCAGCGAACTCTCCGCAAAAAGAATGGAGTACAAATGACAGAACTCTTCCGTTCCGGAGGAGCCGCATCTTATCTGCTTTTAATTCTTTCCATTTCTTCTGCAGCAATTGTGCTGAATCTCTCCTATTATTTTTTTGTACTTTTCAAAAAGCTGAGATCCTCAAACGAAGACGCTGTATCATTTACAAAGAAATTCCTGCATCCTAAGAAAACAGAGAATCCAAGTGATCTGCTTCTGCCTTTGGCACAGAGAATCAACTGGCTTTCCAATATTGCTTCCCTCTCCACTCTTTCGGGTCTGCTTGGGACGGTTCTTGGAATCTACCATTCATTCCAGAATCTGAAAACTTACAAAGAAGCATCTGCCCAGGTATTTGCAGACGGGATCAGCGAAGCACTGATCACAACAATCGCAGGGCTGTTTATTGCGATCCCCAGCATTTTATTCAGACACATCTTTCAGGACCTTTTCGAAAGGACCCAAGATTCACTGACGGATATATAATTATTGGCATATCATTTCGAACTCAGAGAGAAATCTTAAAACATTTTGAGAAGACGAATCTTCAAATGCACAGTACGCCTTCCTCGAAAAGAAAGCCGCTTGCTCCAAGCACTTTAAGATTCCTCAGATCGCTGCTTTTTATTGATAAAACCTTTCTCATACCGGCTCCTTCGGAATGACAGAGGGGAAGCAGACTAAAGTCTCCATTTTCCAGGAGAACCCAGATTCTTAAATCTTCCTCCCGGCACATGAAATGGATTGTGACCGCCTCTGTGACCATATCCATTGTACGGATAGTATCCGCCTCTGTAACCTCCCCCGTAATATCCAGGGCCGTAATTGTATCTTCCGTAGCTGTTTCCGTAATATCCGTTGCCGCACTGACCGTACGAACACCTTCCGTAGCCGTAATTGTAATAATTGTCGTAATAGGAATCCCGGTACATTCCGCCGTAACCGGCAGAACAGTTGATAAGAAGGAGCAGAACGATAAAAATCAGAGTTTTCATCTCAAGCCTCCTATACTGTTTTAGACCAAATTTTTTGAAAAAATCAACAACATTTTCCAATATCCGCAAATCTATTGTATTTTTTCTTTCCTCCGGAAATCTGTATTTGTATGCCTGCTTTCGAAGAACTTTTAAGTGTATCCATTTTTTTTCCTGCCGCATTCTGTTCGGGTCTGCTTTTTTTAGGATCACTCCTTTACACTACGATGTATTTTAATACAAAAGAAAATCTTCACTTAAGTATGGCTGTTCTGGGAACTGCCGGTTTCTGCTTTGTATTCGGGGAAACAATGGTTCTTGCTTCAGGCTGGATGCTGAATCCGAGTCTAGGAATGCAGTTTCACAGGATTGAACAGATTGCCGCCACCCTTCTCATTCCGGGCATTCTGATGATGCTGCAGCATCTACTGCAGATTGGAGACTCCTGGAAAAGATTCAACCAGAAGCTCGTCTGGTTCGGATTCATCTTATTCGGAGTCATTTTTATTATTTCATTCGTATTTCCTGAAATTTTTGTTTCTCAGACAGTTCACAGGGAGGACTGGATGCAGAGACAGGCAGATCACGGAAGAGGAAAGGAGGGCATTCTTTATCTGGTCAGGGACGGCTTTTTTGGACTCCTGATTTTATATGCGATAGGATGTTTTCTTACAGATATTTTTTCCGGAAACAGACTCCGATATCTTCTGCTTTCTTTTTTGGGACTTCTGACTGCCGTAACCGGGGCAGTCATTGATGTAATCAGTGTATATACTCATCATTTTTATGATTTTACGCCGGACAGCAAGCACTCCAGGTTCGTGGCAGGAATCAGTGTATTCATCATCTTTTCAATGGGTGCCGTTTTGAGGAAATTTTTTGACTTCAAGGAAGAGGCTGAAAAAATCTACGAGGACTCCAGAAAGAATGCAGAGAAAAATGCGAGACAGAATGATTTCATCAAGAACCGTATCAAGACAAGTTCAGAAGACCTATTTCTTTTTTCTGAGAAACTGATCTCCATTTTAGATCAGCTCAATGTAAATGCAAGGGCGCAGAAGGATGCTGCGGAAAAAGCAGAACAGAGTGCCGGCAGAATTTCCTCCACTGCAGTGACTGTTCAGGAGAACATCAGTGAGCAGAACTCAGAAATGAACGGACTGACAGAAACAATGAATTCAGTCAAGACTGGAATGAATTCAGTAATCTCTCTGACAAGAGATTCACTGAACAGAATCAGATCGATCAACGTCAATGCAAAAGACGGTGAAAATTCCATGAAGACAATTCAGGAAACAATGCAGATCATCAGCAGAAGTTCTGCTGAAATTCAGGGAATCATTGCCATCATACAGGATATTTCGGACAGGATCAATCTGCTTTCTCTGAATGCCGCAATTGAGGCAGCAAGAGCAGGTTCTTTCGGAAAAGGATTCGGAGTGGTTGCAGACGAAATCTCCAAGCTTGCGGAGCAGACAGCCGGGAGCATAAAATCCATAAGTACTCTTATTGTAAAAAATGACAAGGAAATCAGATCCGGATCTCAGAACATAGTTCAGGCCGCCGGAACAATCAGCAGAATCATCCTCGATATGGAAGCAATGTTCAGCAGAATTCAGGAAATTTCGACAGGTGCCGAAAATCAGTCGGATGATTTCAGCAGGATGGAAAAATCCGCAGAAAATTTCAGAACTTCCTCCGACAAAATGAAAAGCTCACTGAATGTGCAGAATCTTGCAGTACGGGAAATCCAAGGGATGATCACTGAAATCGACAGCCTTGCAGGAATAAATTCTAATGCAGGAAAAAACGCAACTGAATCTGTCCGAGAGCTGGCAGTAAAAGCGGAGAAAATTAACAAAGAAATAGAACTCTTCGAAAATGAGTCATAAACAAAGATACTTGACTGAGTCCTGTATTCCATTTAAAATTGCCTTATGGTTGAAATTCTGAATATTCCTGAAATAAGAAATGCAGTCGTTCCTATCAGTGTACAAGACTATCGGGATATCTGTACTAAAGATCCGGAACGTTACAAAAAGACAGAATTATTCAGAGGAATGATCATAGAGAAAATGACGAAAAGCGCAAAATATGATTTTTTTTCACAGATTCTGTTTGAAGAGTTCAACGGCATACTTCCCTCCGGTTATATTCTCCGGCAGGAAAAAGGAATACAGATCCAAGACTCTGAGCTGGAACCTGACATCTCCATAGTACAAGGGTCGGCAAAAGATTTTAAATTCTCCAAACCGACAACAGCAAGATTGATCATTGAAATTTCGGTCAGTTCACCGGTTTACGACAGGAATAAAGCAATGGACTATTCAATTGCAAATGCAGAAGAGTATTGGATACTGGATGCAGAAAATGAAAAGCTGGAAGTGTACACTGAACCTGGGAAGAACGGTTACAAAAAAAAAGAAATACTGACTGATTCTGATACTTTGGAAATATTCGGAAAGAAAATTGAACTCAAGAAAATCTTTGAATGAAGCAGAACTGCACAAAAAAAGGAAAAGGCTGCCCAACCGGTAAAATTGAGATTGCTGATTTTATCACCAGACAGCTCAATAAGCACTCAAAAAAACGATCTAAAACAATGGACGTCTTTCTAAATCCCTTGACTTAAACAGTCAAAAAGCTTTAAAAACAAGTATTACTGAAGCCGATAGTCCAATTCAGCCCAAAAAACAGACAATCAGAGCCAAAAAAAAGCAGAGTAGTAAATTAAGCTCCGGCGATTTTTAGCTTTTTTTCTCAGAACACCTTCAATAAAAGGAGAGAAAGAGAACTTGGCACGCTATTTGCTTTTAAAACCACGATAACACTTAGATAAGCTAAAGTGAGGGCAATATGTTAACTAGAAAGAACATTTTTCGAACAGCGGCAATCCTAGGATTTTTCCTTCCTATGATTATATTTGGACAAGCTGCCACAACACCGACTCCGGCACCGGCAACTCCGCCGGCTCCTGTTCTGGATAAGGCAGACACTGTATGGATGATTGTATCTTCAGCTCTGGTATTTTTTATGATTCCAGGTCTGGCATTGTTTTACGGCGGTATTGTACGCTCAAAAAATGTGCTTTCTACAATGATGCACAGTTTTATAGCAATCATTGCACTTACACTGCAATGGACGATATTCGGGTACAGTTTTTCTTTCTCTGGAACAAATCCTTTTTTTGGTGATTTCCAGATGGCATTCCTCTCGGGGATTGATGAAAACACCCTGGAAGGCACGATTCCAAAGTTCGTCCACTTCCTTTTTCAGGGAATGTTTGCTCTGATTACTCCTGCACTGATTTCCGGAGCAATTGCTGAAAGAGTGAAACTCTCCGGTTATGTAGCATTTATACTGCTTTGGGCAACCTTCGTATATGATCCTGTCGCGCATTGGGTCTGGGCAGCTGACGGATGGCTTTTCAAAAAAGGAGCTCTTGACTTTGCAGGGGGAACAGTAGTTCACCTGATTTCAGGGATTGCAGGGCTTGCTGCGGCAATAGTCATCGGAAAAAGAAAGGGTGATGCTGAATCAGGTTCACTGACAAATCCTAACAATATGACGTATACTCTGATCGGTTCCGGTCTTCTGATGTTCGGCTGGTTCGGATTTAACGCTGGTTCCGGTCTTGCTGTAAACGGTGTAGCTGCAAGAGCATTTTTGGTAACATTCATTGCACCTGCTGCTGCAGGAGCTTCATGGCTTATTCTGGAATTTCTGCACACTAAAAAAGCAACTGCACTCGGTGCCGCATCAGGCATAGTGGCAGGACTTGTAGTAATTACTCCTGCTTCCGGATTTGTCGGAGTGACTGGAGCACTGATTATGGGACTTTTGGTATCTCCTATCTGTTACGGTGCGATTATGATGAAAGGAAAACTTGGCTACGATGATACACTGGATGCATTCGGTATTCACGGTGTAGGCGGTGCTGCCGGAGCCATACTGACCGGTGTATTTACTCTTTCACTGGGAGCAGGTGTTGCAAGCAAAGGCGATCAGATAATGGTTCAAATTATCAGTGTTCTCGCTACTGGCGCATATTCTTTCATTATCTCCTATGCTCTTGCATTCGCAATTGACAAGACAATAGGGTTCCGTATTGAAGAGAAGAAGGAAATCAACGGTCTCGACGAAGAGATCCATGGTGAAAAAGGTTACAGTATATAATAAGGGGGAATTATGAAACTGATTATAGCGATTATACAGCCGAGCAAATTGGAAGAGGTCAAGGCGGAACTTACCAAGAATGAGATATACCGTCTCACAGTAAGTGATGTGCAGGGATACGGTCAGCAGAAAGGAAAAACTGCAATCTACAGAGGCCATGAGTATCAGGTGAATCTTCTTCCGAAGGTTCGTCTGGAAATTGCAGTGAACGACAATTTCGTAAAGCCGACAATAGATGCAATTCTGAAGGCTGCGAAAACAGGCGAAGGACAGATCGGAGACGGAAAAATATTCATCCTCCCTATCGAAGATGTAATCCGCATCAGAACCGGTGAAAGAGGTTCCAGCGCAATTTAATACAAAACTGCCGTATGCACGATGTGCATACGGCAGTTTTGATAAGTATAACTACTCCACTTCATTCAGCTTTGTAAACTGAATGGAAAGCACTGCAAATACAGTATCTCCATACGTCAGGATCCTGCCTTCTGAATCCAGCTCTTCCACCTGAATATACACAGCATGAACAGGGACTTTCAGTTCCTCCCCGCGAATTTTCCATTTTTCCAGAATAAGTCTGTGAGATATAATTTCATTCTCCTGCTTGTCAAGAAATGTCCATTTCTGCTGAAGAATGTTCTTTCTCGTTCCGTCCGAAAGAAATGCATATGGAACAATCTTTTCCTTTCTGCCGAGTTTCCAGATCAGCTTCCCTTTGAAATGATGAAATGAGATGGAAGGCGGAAGGTCCTTGCGTTCAGGGAGAAGTCTGTTCTTTTCTGCTGCAAGATTCATCTGAAAAGGGAAAAGCTGATAAGAAAGTATATGATTCAGTCTGAATTCAGGACCCCAGTTCTGATGGTTAACTCTGAAAAATATATTACCTGCATAACAGGCGCCGATCAGAAAAATAAAAACGGAACCGGAAAACACAATATAACGATTGTATCTGCATATTTTATATACAGGACCGATGAGCATCAGATAAAGAAATGCACCATCAGGATGAACAGCCTGATATCCTGTAAGAGAAGGAATCAGAAGAAAGACAAGGCCGGCAAATCGCTTTCTGGAATAGGAATGCATTGAAATCCAGATCAGCAGAGTCAGAAGTCCCAGAAGCCCTGTATCCGAAAGAATTCCTGTCAGAATCATTCCAGGATTGTCTATGATCCCTGAAGGGTGACGAATAGGAAAATCGGGATTGAACAGATTTGGAATCAGGGAGGAAAGCCCGTTTCCGAAAACAGGGGAATCATAAAAGACTTCCAGAGCAGCTCTGTTCAGAAAAAACCGCTCTGAATCTGCAGCTTCAGCCGCCTTTATCAGAGATCCTGAACTCAAGACAGAATTTAAAGAATTCCTGAGACGGGACATTGTAGGCAGAGTCAGTACAGCAGGAAGACTGACGGCACAGAAAAGAACCAGTGCAAGGATGATTTTCTTGTTTCTCTTTCTGTAAATCAGATACGTAATTACAGGATATCCCGCACCAGAGATGAGCCAGTATGCCCTGCCCTGACGGATTCCGAACACAAGCAGGATTATGAGAACGGCAAATGAAAGAATGAAAATAAAGCTTTCTTTTTTAACGCCGGAGAAAATACGTGAGGTCCTTTGAAACTTTCTTCCGTAGAAGGCCAGATGCCAATAGAAGAATAAAATCAGAACCGGAAAAATCCATGAAGCTGAACCAGCATCCCTGAAAAGCCCAGTCACTCTTTCGTACTGATATGCATTATTGGTTCCTGATGCCAGGAAATTGACATTGAAATAAGTCTGAATCAGAACGACGGGAGCATTGAACAGAAGGGCCGCCCAGAGACCTGCTCTGAAATGGGCAGAAAGCTCCGCTCCTGATTTTCTGTCAGTGATATTGGACTCCTCCTGCATAAAGTACAGCAGAGGAAAAATCAGTCCCAGTCCAAGACCTGCAGAAATCGAAAAGGCCGAATGTGAGGAGAGACTCGGGAAATACATTGTCTCCTGAATTCCCATTCCTCGGAAAAACGGTGCATTAAAAAGGACAATGAATCTGTCCAGGAGAAGCACAGAGAGAAAAAAAATCAGACTTCCATAAAGCTGAGTCGAAGTGAATGAATATTTCAGGCTTTGAGTTGAGGAACTTTTCTTTTCAAAAAAAAGATAACGAAACAGAATTCCGGCAGATGCCCCTGCAAAAATTCCTGCATTTGTCACCAGCCCGGGAGAGGAGAATGCAAGCGATTCCATTCTTACTGCAGAAATCGCCCCGACCACCGTCACAATTCGACCGACTTTCAGTGAATAAAGGAAGGCGGCGAAGCTGATGAAAAACTGAGCGAGTATGACCGACTGGAATACTTTCGATTCAGCCGGAAACGCAAAATGCAGAATGCGGATCAGTAAAAAAAAACAGGAAATGTAAGCCAGAGAAAAAATGAATTTCCTCCGGCGCACTTTCTGAAGCAGATGTTTCATTTCTTTTTTTTCAGTATGACAGAAACAGGCGTAAAGTCCTTCTTTGCTCTTACTCGGACAAGTTCTTCCTGAAAATTGACGTTCTTTATGCGGACAGTATATTCTCTGTCATCAGGCATAAGTCTGTGAAAATAACCGTTTTCAGGATTGTTTCTGAGTTCTTCTCCCTCGTAAAATTCGAGTTCATCAATCGTGATCTGTGCTTCGACAGGTTCTTTTTCACGGTCAGTGATTCGAAGAATCAGCTTATTTGCAGTAAAGTATTCTTCAAGAAATTTTTTCCATACCGGACGAAAGCCCGAAAGCACTTTTTCTACATTGGCAAATTCAATATTTCTGTGAGTGCTTTCAGTGAGAAGTGCAACAGTGCCGTGCTTATTGAAAAAATAGTCCTGATCAGTTCCGTCCACAGGATACAGATTCTTTACAGCCTGATAATTTCTTCCGCTGAATGATCTTGCGACAGAAACAAGTCTTTTGGCAAGTCCTCCCGGATAATCCGGAATCGGATTGACTGTATCTTCTATCGAATATGGAAAAAGAATCTTCCCGGCAAAAGAATGAAAACTCATGGAAAGAAGAAATCTTTCCGATTCGGCAATTTCCATCATCGCCTTTGTCTCAGGCTCAGAAGCAGGAGAGGACCCTCTGTAGAAGGGATGATTGATATCCCCTGAAGATGCAGTCGGATGTCCTGAATTCCATTTGAAAGGATAATTTCTGTTGATGTCCACTCCCCTTCTTATGTCAGTCTCCTTGTGAGAAGGTGCGAGATATCCGTTTTTCCTTCCCATCGCAAAGCTCTTGTACCAGAAAAGCCAGCTCCCGTCAGGATTTACAATGGGAATAAACCAGATATTCATCCTGTCCAGGTATTTTTTATAATGATTTTTTTCATTCAAAAGATGAAAAATAATGTCATAGCAGTGTTCTGTGCCGATGAGTTCATTTGAATGATGTGCTCCGTTGAAAAGGACAGAGGGCTTGCTTTCATCTCCGTTGTTGGAAGTGATCCTTATCGCAGGAATCGGTCTGCCCAGCCTTGTCTTTCCGATCTCAAAGTATGTCACCTCTTCCGGAAATGCTCTTGCAAGAGACCTTAGATAAATCTCATTCAGCTTATGATCTTTGTATCCTGTCTTAAGATCAGAGAGTTCGGCGAATCCTTTCCTGAAGCGTTCTGAATAAGTAGGGTCATAATATCTGAAGGGAGAATAAGACTGAGACTTCTGATAAGGAATGCCCTCTGAGTCCAGCTTGGAAAGTGAAGATTTCTGCACGAGAACGACAGCCGTATTCTTGATTCGAAATGTGTATACAGGGTCCTTGAATCCTTCTGCCCTGCTGAATTCTCTGAGACTGTCCAGATGTTTTCTCTGAATTTTGACAGGAACCATATCTGTCGCCTCATAAAGGCTTTCCGTAGGTATCCTGTCTGCTGAAAAGACTGAAAATATGAATACGGCAAAAAAAACTGTGAATCTCATTTTCTTTCTTCTTTTATCATCACCGATTTCCAGATTTCATAAGCAATCAGAGCTGCCGCGACACACAGAAACGATGCATACAGCACAAAGTATTTTCCTTCTCTGATATAGCCGATGGCGACAAGAATCATGATGCCAAGCGAACTGACTATATAAAATATTGGAGTGAAAGGATATCCGAACGCCTGAAAGGAACCTTTCGTCTTGAGTTTTTTGCGCGCAATAAAAAGCGAGAAGATGGTCATTGCGGACAGAAGAGTGATTGCCATAAATGCAAAGTTCAGCAGATTGCTTTCCTTGTCCATTGTCAGAAGCAGGATGATCGCCCAGAAGCTCTGAAGCCAGATGCTGACCACAGGAGTTCCCTTGACTGGATCCACATATCCGACTTTCTGCCAGAACAGCTTGTCCCTTGCCATTGCCACGTAAATCCTGCTTCCTGTAATCATTGCTGAATTTGTATTTCCCAGGATAATAAAGAAAAGTATCAGAGAGATCCCTTTGCTTATCGAATCGTGTCCTGCAGTATCCAGCATACCCAGATTATGCAGAAGGAATTTGCCTATGTCGAAATAAGGATCAGAACTGCCTGTTCTGAAACTTGAATAGGAAAGAACTGCAACAAAGACAAGACAGAAAAGCATATAGATCAGTGTGACGAAAATCGGCCCGAGAATCATGGCACGAGGGATAGTCTTCTGCGGATTCTCTATTTCCTCGCCGAGAGCAAGAGGAGAGTTCCATCCGGAAAAGGTCCAGTACACCGGAACAAGGGCAGTGCCGAGACCAATCAGTTCAGGCATTTTCCATTCCCCGGAGAAATTGGATGAAAGCTGAGACACCTGATGAAGAAAAAGCATATCCTTGAAAATAAAAATCAGTGTCAGAAGAATGATCAGACCCAGAAACAGAATCGGAAGCAGAGTCATAATTTTCTGCATAAAAAAGGAGGTTTTCAGTCCTCTGTGATTCAGCAGAGTGAGAATAAATATAATACCTACAGAGATAATCTGAAAATTATACAGACGAAAGTCAAGCAGTTCGGACTGAAAGAAGACATCCCTGACCCAGGGACCGAGGAGCGAAGCTCCCTGATAATGGACAGCCAGACCGACGCCAAGAGCAATTGACCCCGGAAATGTAATGAAGAAGGTGAGAAATCCGTATACGAATGCCCATCGTCTTCCATATCCGTGCCGAAGATAGGCATAGTCCCCGCCCGCTTCAGGATAATAAGTCCCAAGTTCAGCAGAACTCAATGCACCTGTGAGCGCAATCAGTCCCCCGATGATCCAGACAAAAAAGAACCATGCAGGATGAGGAAGATGAGACGCTATGATTGCAGGGTAAATGAAAATCCCTACCCCGATCATATTTCCGATCATATGTAAAATTGCCTTTCCAAGGCCGACGCTGCGATGAAATGAATTCGAAGTTTCCAAGTATTTTTCCCTTGTCACTGTTTTTCAGTTTCTCAGGATGTCAAATAGTTACTGCCAATATTGAGCAAGTCAAAAACGACCGGAGACCTTTCATTGAAAAAAGTTCTGTTATTCTGCATTATGATTTTAATTCCCACTCTCTTCTGCATAAGAGAAGTCAAGAATATTTCCGCTGAAGAAAAAAAAGCACCTGCCTGTCTGAACAGTTTCCCTGGAATGTCCTGCATTCCGGCAGGAGAGTTTATTCGGGGAAGCAATAAGCACGGTGCAGATGAAAGACCCGAAGCAAAAGTTTATGTTTCTGAATTTTATATGGACATCAACGAAGTCACGAACGAAGAATTCAACAAATGCCTTGCCGAAGGAAAATGCAAGGAGTGCCTGAAAAACAAAACCTGCACTTATGTCGGTGCAAAATATGGAAAAAGATACCAGGGTCCCAAGCAGCCCGTATCCGGAATCAGCTGGTTCACTGCAAAAGAATACTGTGAATGGGCTGGTAAACGTCTGCCTACAGAAGCAGAATGGGAAAAAGCGGCGAGGGGAACTGACGGAGATATTTATCCCTGGGGAAATGAAGAAGCTGACTGTACAAGAGCCATCATTATGGACAGACAGGGAAGAAAAGGCTGTGCTCCTAAAAAGCTGAGCCCGGACTGGCATATGCCTACTCAGAACGTCGGATCCAGACCCGCAGGCAAATACGGGCTTTACGATATGGCAGGAAACTCCTGGGAATGGGTAAGCGACTGGTACGCACCATATGCCAAATGCGGCGATTCCTGTCAGGGAAGAGACCCGAAAGGTCCCTGCGGAGGTGCAGACAAATGTCCAGGATACACTCACAAGGTTCTGAAAAGCGGTTCCTGGTGGTGGTCGGCCTATTATGCCAGATCATCCAACAGAAGGCATAATGATCCGGGATTCAAGGAGCAGTACCATCATTTTGGATTCAGATGCGCTAAAGATCCTCAGAAAATCGTACAGTGAGGCTCTGTACCGAATAAATACTTCCGCAGGACAGATCACCCTGCGGACGGAAGAGAACTGGGATATTCATGAAAAAATATTCCCGTGTAATGAATTTATCTATATTACCGCATGGAACCCGGGTTCAGAGCCTTTGCCCGAACCGGAAAACAGAAAAAACAATTTCCTTCTTCTTTCTGAACTGAAAAAAACAGCATCATTCATTCTTGAAGGCTGCAGTGAATCCGAATCAGGAGAATGGAAAGAGGAATCCTTTTTTGCAGCTGATGTCAGTCTGGAAACAGGAAAAATACTTCAGAAACAGTTCGGACAGAATGCTTTTCTGTATGGACGGAAAGGAGAGAAAATAAAACTCATTTTCTAACCGCTTTTTATTTCGGAGTACCCCTCATTGTCTTTACGTTGGCACTGGGTTTAATTGGAGCAGCTCTTTATAATACAGGAAGGTTTATATTCAAGTTCTGATAGTTAGAGTGCCGGAAAAATCTGTTATTTTGCAGACCTACTCCATAAAAGGATTTATAATCTTTACACTTTCTATTTTCTGTCCGTGACTGAGATCTTCAGTAAACAGTATTTTTGATCCGCTCATTACAGCTGCACTTACAATCAAACTGTCCCAGAAGGACAGTTTATGCTTACGGTAAATGAGAACCGCCTTTTCAAAAACAGAAAGAGAATTGTCTATGACATTCCAGTTTTTATAGATTTCCATCAGTTCAGAAACTTCGTCATACGTCAAAAACCGACTGATATTTACAAAGAACTCCTGCAGAACCTGAACACTGATATAAGGCTTTTCTTCCATATCCCAAAGTGATTCCAAAAGCCTGGATGCTATTTCCCTTTTTTGCGGAGACTTTTTATCATGTGCATAAATCAGTATATTTGTATCAACGAATATTTTTTCTTTCATAAATGTCTTCTCTCTTCAAAGGTCTGCCTCCAAGATTATAACCTTTTGAAAGAATTTTCTTTGCTTTCTCCCTTACTCTCTGATATTCTCTGGATTCATTTATCTGAGATTCATTTATCTCTCTTTCCATAAGATCCGAAAGCCATTTTGAAAGAGATTTGTTCTCTTCAACGGCCTTGAATCTGCACATCTTTAAAATATTCTCATCGATTCTGAGCGTTACATTTTTATCCATTGCCGCCTCCATTTACACAGAAACACATTTACACAGAAACACAAGAATAATTTGAGTAAAATTCCAGTAAACGCCTTTGTCCGTCATGACCTGTTTCCTGCAATGAAGGCCGGTTAAAATTAATGAGACTTGCCAAAGTCGCATTAATCGAGAATTATTATGAAGAAATCAGTCAGAATTTCACAATTTACGGCTTAAAAATTGATCTGAAAAGGATTGAAGAAATCAGCAGCGGCAGAAAAAGTGATATTTAATATTATCAGCACTCATTATGTGAACAGTCTGCGACACAGGCGGCTGAACTTACCGACAAGGGTATCTTATCCTGCCTTATAAACGGCAGGCAGTGAACCTAAAAATGATAAAGTTCACATTGAAATAGAGTATCGTCGATCAAGGAAAGAATCATTGGAATCAAAAGAACCAATTAGACAGATTAAAATTGGAGACTGCGAAGTCACCATACTGGGAACAGCTCATGTGAGCGAGTCAAGCGTAAATGAGGTCAGACGACTTTCAGAAGAACTGAAACCGGATACGGTCTGCATTGAACTCTGTGAAACAAGAATGAAGTCAATGAAAGATCCTGATGTCTGGAAAAAACAGGATATTTTCAAAGTGTTCAAGGAAAGAAGAATGTATCTTCTGCTTTCGAGTCTGATCCTCTCCTCCTTTCAGAAAAAACTCGGACAGGGAAAAATCAAACCGGGCGACGAAATGAGAGCCGCGATGGAAGAAGGAGAAAAACTCGGTGCAAAGGTGGTTCCTATTGACAGAGAGGTTCAGACCACTCTGAAAAGATCCTGGGGAAACGTCGGTCTATTCTCCAAGATATACCTTTCGTCAGCACTCCTGACTTCACTTGTAGTGAAGGAGGATGTGGATCAGCAGAAAATTGAAGAGATGAAAACAGATGATGCGCTGAAGGATATTTTTTCTCAGCTCCCGAGCAGATTTGATGAGGTGAAGAAAGTCATCATTGACGAAAGAGACATTTATCTTGCAGAAAACATCAGAAGGAATGCAAAAGGCTCAAAGAGACTTTTGGCTGTTGTAGGCGCAGGACACTTGAACGGTATTATGCAGTACATTGAAAAAGAGAACGATATAGAACCGCTCGACAGGCTTCCTGTTCAGACCCTGTACCAAAAATACAACTGGGTGCTCATTCCTCTCGCAATTCTTGGACTCGGAATTTTCACTTATCTCAGAAGCGGTGCCGATGCAGGAAAGGATCTGATTCTGTCCTGGATCATCGTGAAGAGTTCTCTGGCAGCTCTGGGAGCACTGATCGCTCTCGCCCACCCTGTCTCCATTCTGCTTGCCGCAGTGACTGCGCCGATAGGCAATTTTAATCCGATCATCAAACCGGGCTGGCTTGCCGCACTTTCCGATTCCTGGTTCCGTAAGCCTCTTGTAGAGGACTTCGAAAGAATATCTGAAGATTCCGAACATTTCACAGGATACTGGAAAAACAGAGTGATCAGGATATTTCTTGTCCTTCTACTTCCTCAGGTAGGAAGCACAATCGGAACATATGTGGTGACATGGAAAGCAATTCAGGCTCTTTTCTGAAAAAGAGAATCTGCATAGTCACTGATCTGGACGGGACACTTCTGAATTCAGAATCGGAATTTCCCGAAAAGAACAGAAACACTCTGCAGAATTTTCTAAACCATGATCATATCATTATATTTGCAACAGGCAGACGGTTTCACAGCACTTCCCGTTATGCTGCCGAACTGAAAGGAAACGTCTATCTTGTATGCAATAACGGTCAGGTGACAGGAGTCTGCGGTGAAAAAAAGGAAATCTGGGATACAAACTTCCTGGATTCCGAAATGAGCAGAACTGCATCCGAAATCGGAAAATCCAGAGGACTGTCTCCGATCCTCCACACTGGAATGTTTGAGGAAGGAATTGATATGTGTATGGAAAGCGGAAAAGGAAGCGAAGCCTATGTGCACAACAATAAGGACAGAATATTTTTTTCAGAAAGCCATCATGACTTTCCCTTCGCAAGGGGACTGGTTCTATGCTTCCTGTCAAAGGACATGAATACACTGAAAAGTCTGGACAGGGAAATTACTGATTCGCTTTCAGAACACTCTTTCAGAACCGTTCTGACTACGATCAACAGAGTCGGTCCCTGCCTCGAAATTCTCCCGAAGGAAACATCTAAGTGGAGCGGTGTACGAAGTATACTGAAAAAAATACAAAGTCATGATATTCCGGTCATCTCCTTCGGAGACGAGTCAAACGACATTGAACTGATTGAAAATTCTCATATAGGGATTGCCCCGTCCAACGCAGTGGAGCCTGTAAAAAGGATTGCAGACAGGGTCAGCCATCTTTCGAACAACGAAGAGTTCATTCACTACGAACTCGAGAAGATCCTTTCCTCTGCGGCACTGTTTATGTGATCATCCTCTCTCGCCAGTAAAAGGATTCAGAAGTCCTACTCCGCTGTTCTTGAAATCCTTCCAGTTTCTTGTGACAAGGATTCTTCCTGTAGAAAGTGCAGATGCTGCAATCAGTGCATCTGCCTGGGTCATTTTCCTGCCCCTGCTCTCTTCTTTTGCACGCAGTCTTCCTGCTGTCTTGGCAACTGTCTCATCCACAGGAATGATGATAGGCGGAATGGAAAGAAGGGCATTCCACCATTTCAGAAGCATCTGCTTCTGTTTTTTTTCTGTTCTCTGTATCCCGAATTCTATTTCATCCACTGTGACTGCACTGATGACAATCTCGTCGAGGGATTCAAGAAAATCGATTGCACCCTGATTGGGATTTCTTCTGGGAAGTTCTGAAATTACGTTTGTGTCCAGAAGATACTGGTTCAAAATTCGACTGACTCTCGGTTTTTTCGCCTGGGGATTTTTATCTGAAGATCGTTTTCTTCTCTGATGGTTCTGGAAAGTTTAAGGAAATTTTTCAATTTGCTGACTGGCTGATTCTGTCGGGAATCGGACATAAGTTTATCATACTCCTCCCGACTGAGGATGACGCCTATTTCCTTTCCCCTGCTGGAAATAAACTGCGGCAGATCCTTTGCCAGATGAAGCACCTCTGAAAACCGTGATTTCGCCTCGGCGACGCTAAAATGAGATTCGAGTTTCATATAGTCACCTCCAATAGTCATTATGACTATAGAAAATAGTTTTTTCGTCAAGCTTTTTTAAAAAAAATCTGCCCTGCTTTTTAAAAAGCGGCATTCGACTCTGTCCCTAAACGGAGAAATTGAAGTTGTTGAAAAATCAAGAAAAAAATAGGGATTGGGCATATGGGGGACTTGGTAAAAGCTCTGATTTAATGCTAGGCTTTAAACAAAGAGAATATAATCAATAAAATTATTGCTCCGCGAACCCCGCGCGAGACTCATTTTTTTTATGCTTTTACACAACTCTGAGAAATCATATTATTGTAAACTTTTCCTGCTTTTTCAGACAGACTATTTCTCCAGTCTAATAAAAGGAACCTGAAAAGACTTGACTGATTCTATTTTCTGATTTCC
>DAORDI010000096.1:0-17552 GCA_035345895.1 Leptospiraceae bacterium | reverse complement strand
CACCTCTCTGCAGAAATATTTCAATTGCATGAATCCGTCAAATATTTTACTCACTTCAGCCGTGTAAAAAGCGATGATGTTCAGTGCTGCAATTGCACTGGAGTCCAAGGGACTGGGTTATATTTTCATTACAATGGCACCCTTGACTTGGGATGCGGCACTTTTTCAGAAGCGTGTCGTACGGCAGACTTGTTGAAAAAATCCTGCCAGCAGAAGACAACCGAGTCAATTATCCAGTCGTTCAAAAAATGCTCATACGAACGGGACATGAAATTTTCCAGGCGGGAAATGGAAAACCGGCTCTCCATTTGGCTGGCAGGCTTAATTTGGATCTGATTCTTATGGATTGGCAGATGCCTGAGACGGATGGACTGGAAGCTGCAGAATGCGGAGATTGCCGGTTTTGTGCAGAATCCGCATATTGCGCAGGAACATTCCGGAAACCCAAATAAACTTTTTTCATTATAAATAAAGGAAACCTGCCTAATGTCTGATTTAGGTATATTTTTAAATCATTATAAAATAAACAAAAACCATTATCTGCTTTCTGCATTCAAGCATAAAATTCGGATTTCTGTT
Organism: Leptospiraceae bacterium; assembly: GCA_035345895.1. Lineage (GTDB taxonomy): Bacteria > Spirochaetota > Leptospiria > Leptospirales > Leptospiraceae > DAORDI01. The sequence continues at coordinate 16,973 of DAORDI010000096.1, read as the reverse complement.
CAAATGACAAAAAACATTATGGATTTCTGCTTGCTTTTACTTCAGCAATTTTGAAAATAGTGAGACTGAATCAAAAACTGATATCATTCGCTTTTGCTGTCCGGTAAAAAAAGAATGAAAAAAGCCATTTACGCTGATCAGCCGATGAACTGAATTAAATATGAAACGGCTTTCCATTTCAGACAGATACACTTACTGCGGAATACTCTTTGGATTTCTGTTTCCATTGCTGTCCACTCTTTTTGAAACCTATATGCAGCTGGGACAGATTTCGCTTCTGGAAATGATGCATATTCAGGAAGACCACCCCCTTCTATGGGTAATTGATACTGCACCTATATTCCTTGGATTCACAGCAAGACTTGCAGGCAGAAAACAGGAGGCGGCTGAAAAGATGAACAGACAGCTAAAATTGCTGAACCGGGAGCTGAATCTGGAAATCATCAAAAACAGAACAATTGAAAACAATCTGAGAGATATGATCAGCACATACAAGGAAGATCTGAATTCCGCCAAGATTGTGCAGGAGTTTATGCTTCCTGAGATCCCGAAAATTCCTGAATGTAAAATTTCTTATAAATACCTGCCGTTGAATCCGGTCGGAGGAGATCTGCTTTCGGTCATTCCGCTCGAAGAAGGGGGACTCAGCATTCTGATCGGCGATGTGGTCGGACATGGAATATCAGCAGCACTGATTGCATCTCTCGTAAAAGTTTTTTCCAACAAAAACTGCCGAAATTTTGGAACACTCCCTAAACTCTATATGGAACAGCTGAATAAAGAGGCAGGGAATTATCTGCCGAATGATTATTTTTTTACTGCACTGTACGGATTCCTGAAATTTGAAAAAGACTCAGCTAAATTCATTTATTCCAGAGCCGGTCATCCATATCCGTTTTTATTTTCTCATAAGGCGCAAAAGGCCGGAATCATCGAAGTCTCCGGTTCCCCTCTCGGTCTGATGAAAAATCTTCACTACAGTGAGACAGAAACTGAGGTATTCCCAAAGGACAGAATCTTTTTAATCACTGACGGACTTCTGGAAGTCAGAAATCAATCAGGAAAATTCATCGGAAGTGAAGGATTCATAGAGATTATAAATGAAATATGCCGACAGGATCTTTCACTCAATGAGAGTATAGAAAAAATACTGCAGAGAGTGGATGAAGAAGGTTTGTATGCTCCGCCGGAAGATGACAGACTGATACTTGGAATTGAAATCTGCTGACTGTGAAGAACAAGGAAAAAGTATCCTTCGGAACACTGGGAGATGTTTACGGAGCCGGATATATTGCAGACTGTTCAGTAATGTTGGATATGGACGATTTTATGTTTTCCATTGCGTTCAGCAGCAGGAAAACCAAGGATGAAGTGTCCGATAAACTATGAAGCAAAAATGGAATCGTAACCAAAAGATCATCTGCAATACTGAATACCTGCATCACAGATCCAGCATTTCCTGTAAGGTTCTGCGGTAACGGGTTTTTCTTCGAATGTCACCCCGAATCTGTAGGATTTAGCCCTGATTTCAGAAAGAGGTCGGCATCCGTGATCTGAGAGGAACAGACCCCAGGTTCTGTTCTCTTCCAGATTGTGCCATACAATATATCCCATTGTCGCAGTCCAGAATAAACAGAAAATTATGACAAATTTTACCATGGTCTGAACCTCCTTACAGAATATCTATCTCTTCTTCGGAGAGTGTTCCAGTACCTTTGAATTTCTGAAGTTTCTGAGATCTCTTCAGAAAAAAGTCAGCTGTCATATCTGAAGGATTTTCCTTAAGAACTTTCTCAAAAAGCTGCACTGCCTCAGAAAACTGCCTTCCTGTATAAAAGTCCATCGCCTTCTCAAAAATATCAGCAGTGAGCATCTTTTGCTCCGTCTCTTTCAGGAACCTGTCGGTAAATATTTCCAATATAGTGATATAGTTTTCCTTTCCGCGTATTTTAACCTTCTGAATCTTTCTGCAGGGAAAAGAAGAGATGTCTTTGACCTTCTGAAATGCTGTTTCGCTGATGAGAAGATCTGCTCCGTAAAGTTTTGTAAGCCCCTCTATCCTGGATGCAATATTGACAGAGTCTGAAATAACGCTCCCATCCATTCTTTCCTTCTCGCCAATGGTTCCCAGCATTAGATTTCCTGTATGAATCCCGATTCCGATCCTGATTACAGGATAATTTTTTTTCATTCTTTTATCATTCAGATCTCTAAGTTCAGAATGCATTTCCACAGCGGCCTTCAGTGCATCATCCACATAGTCCGGGAAAAGAGCCATGATTCCGTCTCCGATGAACTTATCGATGAAACCCCCGTTCCTTCTGATTACAGGAGACATTCTCTGCAGATAGGAATTCAGAAAATCAAAATTGTCCTTTGGAGTCATTTTTTCAGATAGAGATGTGAATGAACGAATATCGGAAAAGAGCACAGTCATTTCTCTCTGCATCTGATCTCCCAGCTGGATGTCAGTAATTTTTTCCTTTCCCAGAAGATGCAGGAATTCAATCGGAACAAAACGGCTGTACGATTCATTTGTCTTCTGAAGATTTTCGGAAAGAACCTCCACGCTGTAAAATGCCTTGGAAAACTTCTGAGAAAGCATATAGGACTGAGAAAAAATGAAAAAGAAAAGACCTACAGGAGTATAATAACCTGTATTAATAATAAGCTGAGAATATAATATATCGTTAATCCCGGCTAAAATCAGGGCCAGATATCCTATCAGGGCAATTCCTGCTCCTTCCCTTTTTCTCCAGATGGCCAGACCAAGGCAGAAAGTGCCGTAGATCGCGGTAAGAATGAGAGCAATTTCCACCGGTATCAGTGTTCGGGTGTAGATATGAGCAGGAGCTGCTATAACAACTGCACTCATCGAACCGTTCACCGCCCAGGTAAAAATTCCGACCCTGCTGCTGACCTCATCAGGATAAAGTGATTTTAGGAACAGAAAGAATGCAGGAACACAGAGGTAAAGACTCAGATATTCAATCTTGTTGCCGAACTCCCAGTAAATCCAGGGAAACTTCACGTACATAAGTCTTCCGGCAGTGAATATCCTGAAAAGAATTGCAATACAGAATAATGCAAAATACAGACTGGAACGGTCTTTCTTTCGGAGAGAAAAAAGACCAAAATGATACAAAGTCATAATCAGGATCGTGCCAGTCAGAAATATATCCGTCTCTTCCTTCGTTCTCTGATAACTCTGCAGCTGATATTTCGTGCCCAGCCTGATGCTTTCCCAGGCACCTCCCTTATAGTGCGAAAAATTGGATACTTCCAGCACAGCATTGAGTTCATCAAAATGCTGACCGATTTCCTCCACAATCGGTTTTGTCATCGGAACAGTGAGGCTTTTTTCAGTCCCGATGACGCCGTTTTCGAGAAGCTTAGCTTCGTTGATCCATAAAACTGCTGAAGTAGCCGCCCCCTCAAAATGGATGGAAAGAGGAGGTGAATTTTCAGGAAGAAGAATCTTGAGTCTGTAACTGCCGAAACCCCAGCCCGAAATTTCAGTCCCTTCCACATGAAACCCGTTCCAAAGACCGGGAATCTCCAGAAATCCGTTTCTCTCCGAATTAAAATGTTCGTTTCTGGAAGAAATAAATTTTTTCCAGAAAAATTCCCACTGCCCGTCCAGGAGAACATATCCGTCTTTTTCAAAATTCCAGTCCCGAAGATCAATGACTCCCTTTTCAGCCTTAGGACTGCGCCTCTCCTGCGCAGACAAGCCGGAAAATAAAGACAGAATGAGAAAGGTCAGCAGAAATCTGAATACAATCATAACAGCGTCAGTTTACAGACCTGAAATAAAATTCAAACCTTTAATTTGTTTTTCAATCGGATGAATTTCAGAGGATTCATTTCTGCCGATGAAAAAAGAACTCAAGGCTCATCATTTAAATATATTCCGCAACCTTCTCCAATAGCAGTTCCTACCTAGAAAATCCTTTGTTGACAAGTTTGCATATTTTACGCTGAGTCACCTTTTTATTACGTAGGAACTGCTCCAGAACATTTTCAGAGAATTGCACCCTTTCAGTAAAAATCTGTTCATAAGTGACGTATGATGAAAAAAAAATGCGGATCTGATCAAAAAAAAACAGGTATATAATATGAGCATTTCAACATTTCAGGAACCTATACAAAAGAAAACTTCATTTGGAGGGAGCGGAGTATCCAGCATTCTGATTCCAGCGGATTTGATGAAACGCTTCCAGAATTGTCAAAAAAGGTATGGCGGTAAGCGGCAGTATTTTAATCACCTAATCCTCCGCTATAGGGTAATTTTGAGAACATTTGCAAATGATTCAAATGGAATGACAACAGAGTACCAGTTCAAAAATCAGAGTCTTAAAAAAGTAAGCTTCCGTCCACTGCCTGAAGACTGGGCTGAAATGGGGATTTTTTCCATTGCATCAGGAAAGAGCAGATGTTTTCTTTTTGTAATGCTCCTGATGATGGACAAGAACGGCTGGGGTACAATGCTGAAGCGCGCAGGAATAGTTATGAATGATCCGTTCTCTGATGAAAGCGATTGGGAACTGATCTCAATAGTCGGACTGGACAGAAACGCTAAGGAATTTATCAGAGGATTTAAACCTCGGTTGAAACAAAATTCTTAGTTAAAATAATGATAAAATATCTTTTTTATCATCTGCACTGAGCATACAGAATGAAACTACTCAGCCTGAACAATCGCTTTGTATTCAATCTCATATTCGCAGAAAACCCAAATTTGCTTAAAGCTCTGCTTAATTCGATTCTGCAGCCGGAAAATGAAGATGAAATTCAACAGCTGCATATTCTGATCCCGGACAAATTAGGAACGGCTGACTCTCATATCTTTCCTCAGATTTCCGAAATCAAAGCAATAGACAGTAAAGGAAGATATTTTACAGCTGAGACGGACACCATACCGGAAAAGCTGTTTCTGAAAGAAGCATCTTATTCAGCAGACAGTGAAGCTGCTCCTGAAAAGAGAATATATTCTTTTCATTTCCTGAACAGACATATATTTAATAACTTTGATTATATGTCAAAATATAGAATTGTTGAACTTGAGAGCAGTTTCAAAAGAAAAGAAGATCTTCAAATCTGCATTATTGAGTTTGCGAAATTTAATAAAACAATAAATGAGCTGAGCACTTCACTTGACAGATGGCTGTATTTTATGAAAAACTCAGGCAGCCTGAAGGATGACCAGGAAGAAACACTTATGGAAAATGATCTGCAAATAAAGAATGCAATAAAATCTCTTAAAACTGCGTCCAATAATCCCGAAAATTGGGTAATCCAAATGAGATATGGCAGTCAGCTATAAAATAATGGGGATTCGAAACGCCTGAAGATCATAGCAATATTCACCTATTGAGGCGTTTCGACCGGGCTGTCAGCTTTCGTCAATTGATTGCCTTCGCAAATCAATTGACGCCGCCTCCATCCCTATCCCATCGTCAGTCCGGCATAGCAGTTCCTACTTTAAATCAGCAGATGACCTATTCCGATTTTTCGGAAAATTCTTTGATTTTCTGCTTTACTTCGGCTGATGCATTTGGATGAACCAAAATGTGAGGATACAAGTATTCCTGAAACTCTGCCCATTCTCGCGGGAGCTTAAAGTCCTTTGCGGTCTTTGAGGCCAGATACTCTAAAGTATCCTTTTCCATATTCGGATTGGAACACAGATTTGAAAGCAGCCCCCAGTCAGTTAAGGACATCTTTTTTATCAGCCGATCAATAGATTCAGCCGAAAGATTCGTATGCCTTGCAGCAGAATAATTACGCTGCCTTACCTGATCTTCCAGAATCGATGTAGGAACTGCTGGATTTTTCAGGATTTCCGTTTCTGCGAATGATCTAATCAAAGAGTAGGAACTCTTATATTTGGCATATTTTTCCTCGAGATCCTTTTCGCTGAGGGAAGGATTTGAGAGGGATGCGATTGAACGGGCAACCCAGATAAAAATCACTGTCGCGGTAAAAACACCGTAAGAGTACAGAGATGAAGGAGAAAGTGCTGTATTGTCTCCAATAAAAATATTCTTCATCGCAAACACAGAAAATACTGCAGAACCGATAACCCAAAACACTATCAATGCGTAAAGAGGCAGGAAAATATATGCAATAGATGCAGTTGAAGATCGGTCTTCCGAAATTGATTTAACGAAGGAATACACCGCGTAAGCTGTTACGGCACCGGCCAAAGAAAGAATAATTACCCATTCAAGTTTTGTCATTTTTCCTCTCTACGAAAGTCTGTATGATAAAATTCTGCAAAGCTTTTTTTGGCAAGCACAAAAAGGATCGGCTTGACGGTCTAAACTAGATTTCATTTTTGTAATTTAGGGCATTTTCAGGTGTAAAGATGAAAATACTGATAATCTGTAAATATATGACACCGAGGAGATTTCATGAAAATTTCATTTATCCTTCTGGCTCTGCTACTGCAGTTCTGCAACCCATTCGAAAAAAACAAAAAGGATGACAAGAAACCGCTTATATTTGCCGCGCTTGCTGTAGTAACTGCTGCCTCCTCGTCTAATACGGCATCCAGATCGACAGATACAATTACAAGTAAGTACAATTCCTATGCTCCGACCTTCACAGCAACAGGAAACGGAATTTACGAAATAGTTCCTTCAGTCACAGCAGCATATGCAGCGGGAAGTCTAAAGCAGGGGTTCATTGATGACGGTGTAAAAATGGCAAATTTTGCGAGATATCTCGCATTTCTGCCTGATGATCTGGTTTCCGATTCAGCCCTGAATTCAAACGGTCAGTACGGAGCGGTTCTGCTTTCAGCTAGCAGTTTCTCTCATACTCCTTCAAAGCCGGCAGATATGGATACAACATTTTATAATGAAGGGTACTCTGCAACTTCTTCGAGCAATATTGCTGCAGGATTTTCCACCCTCCATTCCTCCATACAGTCAGGTTATATGAGAGACTCTGACACCGGAAATATGTCGCTGGTCGGGCACAGAAGATGGATACTCAATCCGCAGCTGAAAAAGGTCGGATTCGGATTTGCAGGAAGCAGCTATTCTCTGATGAAAGTATTTGACAAGAGCAGAACAGAAACATTCGACTACAGTTACACTGCCTGGCCTGCAGAAGGATTTTTTCCCACTGAGTTCTTTTCGAGCACAGATCCCTGGTCACTGACTCTCAATCCTAAAAAATACAAAACGCCGACCAGCAGTTCCGCAAAAGTCACTCTCACCAGAAGTTCCGACGGCAAATCCTGGACATTGAGCAGTGCAGACAGCACCGCAAGCTCCACAAGTGAATACTTCACAGTCAATACGGGAGGATACGGAGTCAGCAACTGCATCATCTTCCGTCCGAAAACAACGGACATCACTTCACTGGAAAACGATTCCTATACAGTCAATGTCAGCGGAATACAGGACATCAGCGGAAACAGCACTACTGTCAGTTATACTGTCAAGTTCTTCAAGATGGGAATTAAATAGTCCATCGGATGCAGGCAGCAGTTCAGTCCGCTTGAGGAAACAGCAGAATAACGTTATGAAAAATTCTTTGTTCAGGGAAGACAGATGATTTTCAGCGGGATGATGAGAATGATACATTCAATGTTCATTGCACTCGCTTTGGTCATTGGACTTTATCCCGCAATCTATTTTCTGATAGACCGAAAGTTCGGTCTTTTAAGCTTCAAATCAGAGGTCCTCCTGAATGATGTTTTCTGGAATTTCGGTTTCTATTCACATATAATTTTCGGAGGAATTTCCCTACTGACAGGCTGGGTGCAGTTCAGTCAAAGCTTCAGAGAAAAACACCTGACTCTGCACAGAAACATTGGGAAGATCTATATTATCTCTGTCTTTATCAGTTCTGTTTCAGGTATATATATTGCACTGAATGCAACCGGAGGGATTATCGCATCTGCAGGATTCATGGTCCTGGGAATCATCTGGTTTACCGCAACTTTTTCAGCATTCACTGCAATAAGGAAACAGAATCTGAATATGCACAGGAGCATGATGATATACAGTTATTCTGCCTGTTTTGCCGCAGTCACTTTAAGAATCTGGCTTCCCCTCCTGCAGCTGATATTCGGAAATTTCATCACTGCCTATCAGGCAGTTTCCTGGCTCTGCTGGGTTCCCAATATTTTTATTGCACATTTCATTATAAAAAAATATCCCTATGACGAAACTCGGAATAATGCCTGATTCTTCAGGCACACTGTCATCTTTTTGCAGAAATCCACTCAGCCCCTCAGTTCACAGAGCCTTATTCCTTTCCTTATTCTTTTTTTTATACTGCTTTCACCCGGCAAATGAAAGCTTTCCTGGAGGAGAGGGCACCAGTTTCGATTTTTCCCTGAATGCATTCAACAGACATATCACCAACCTGAAAGACAATGATAAAATAATGCAGTTCAACAGAGGAAATCAGATATTCAAGGCCGTCTGGTCGAATGACGGAGGGCCTGTATTTCAAGGTCTGGGACCTTTATTCAATTCCAGATCCTGCAATACCTGCCATTTTCTCGGGGGCCGGGGAAGAAATCGTCTGGATTCAGAAAAAGAATTCCATTTTCTGATTTTCCGAGTCAGGAACGGTTCAGGTGCCGCTCTAGAAAACTATGGAACTCAGATTCAGGACAGATCTGTCAGCAAGGCAATTCCTCCAGAAGCAGTTCCGAATGTAAAATACACTGAAATACCGGGAACATTCCAGGACGGCTCAAAATATTCTTTAATGAAACCGGAATATAAAATCATTCAATGGAACTACGGGAATCCTTCCGAATATCATCTTTCCCCGAGAGTTCCTCCTGCAGTATTCGGTATGGGACTACTGAGTCAGATTTCGGATGAAACATTAAAATCTTTTGAAGATCCGGAAGACAGAAACGGAGACGGGATTTCCGGACGGATTTCAAAAGTGAAAAACAGGCTGACCAGCAAAGAAGAAACAGGCAGATTCGGATGGAAAGCGTCACAGCCGGATGTTCTTCACATCACAGCCAATGCCCTTCATCAGGATATGGGAATCACATCTGAACTTTTTCCGAATCAGAACTGCGAACCTGTTCAGTCAGGCTGTACCAAAACCCCATTTGTCTCACCGGAAATAGACGGAACAACACTGAAGGATCTGGTATATTCTGTAATGATGACAGCAGTCCCTGGAAGAAGAAATCTGCAGACTCAGGAAGGGAAAAAAATATTTCTTGAAATCGGATGCGGAGACTGTCATAAATCAGAAATGAGAACTGATACTCACCCCAAATTTCCTGAACTTTCGAATCAGACAATTTATCCTTATACGGATCTTCTTCTTCACGATATGGGAAAAGAGCTTGCAGATCAGATCAGGGAAGGCAGTGCGGAAGGAAATGAGTGGAGAACTCCGCCGCTGTGGGGTCTTGGACTGTATTCTCTTGTAAATCAGCACAGTTTCCTTCTGCACGACGGCAGGGCAAGAAATGCCGAAGAGGCAGTTCTCTGGCACGGCGGAGAAGCAGAAAAGTCCAGAGACAAATACAGAAATCTGAGAAGATCTGATCGTGAGAAAATTCTCGATTTCCTATATTCACTATAATCATATGTTTACATTATATATAACAATACTTTTCTTTTTCCTGATGCTGACACTGTCTGTCACGGACAGAATGATCTTCTTCGAAACAGGACCGATGATTCCTTTTTTCAGCATCCCTATGAGTCTGCAGCCTTTCTGTCTGCTTTTTCCTTTCCCTGTAACACTGATGCATTTCCTCGTTCTTCAAAGAAACACTGAACAGAATCTTTTTATGAAATTTCTCAGCACCGAAGGACATGACATAAAAAAAATCGACAGAGTGGGCCTTAAAATTATAAGAATCCTTAATCAAATTCTCTTTTACATTCTTCCTTTTTCTGCCCTTGTCATTTTTCAGATCCGTTTCTCTTCCTGGCAGAACGGTTTCTTCAGTACATACCACTTTATTCTTGTTATGTTCAGCTTTTTTCTAATTCTGCATTATGATCCTCGAATGAAAAAATCTCATTCAGAAACGGGAGGAAGCGTGAAGCAGACTCTTTTTATGCACTTCAGAAAGGGACTGTTCAGCCTGATCGGTTCCATTGTAATGTTTTTTTCATTCAGCAAAAGAGAGATCCTGTTTGTAAGAAAAAAGAAAAGCAGTCTCGTCGGCATAAAACTGAAAAGAGTTCTGAAATCCGTGCCTTCCTGCTGGGCACTCCTTCTTCTCTCATCGTCTGTTCTGAATTTCTCCTTCCTGTATTCGGTTCTGAACTCAGAGGAAAATCTCTCGGATTATACAATAAATTCTTTTATCATATCCGCCGCTTCGGTCTTTCAAGAAAGCAGTTCGGAATATTCTATTTTTTTTCCAAGGCTGAGTCTTCCAAATGAAAACCTGTCATCAGGAAACAGGATCAATTTCTCAGGAAGAAATTTCCGATTTGCAGACTTCAGAGGTTCCGTCCTCAATCTGAATTCATTTCATCTGGCTCATACTGAACACGCAGATTTTGCAGAGAGCAGATGGGTGTCAAAAGTGGGAGAATGATTTCTGTACAAAAAAATGTTGACTCTGCACCTTACTGAAGATACAAATGAGATTCAGATCCCCCATTTTCCAGGAGAATAAAAATAATGAAAAAAGAACTCTTTCAAACAGCTGTATTCCTTCTGATCTCATTTCTGTCCGCTCATTGCAGCAGTGAAAAAGTGTCTGTAAAAATGTCAATGGACGGGAAAGTTCTGTTTGAGACGAAAGGAGCAGATGTAGGAAAACTCAGTCCAGAAAACGGAGGATACCGTTTCGGATCCATATATGTTATCTATGATACAACTGAAGCAAAGGATGGAACTGTCAAGGATATCAGCTACAGAAACGGCTCTGAATATATCACGATGAGACCTGCTGTCTACAGTTCAGCCAGAGGCAGCATAAACTGCAAATCAGCAAAGGACCTGAACAGGACAACCGGAGAGCCTCCTTTTCCGACAGATATTTTTGGAAGAGTCAAACACGGAACGTACTACTTTGAAATGGCAGAACCCTGCGGCCGGCTGGAATTTACGGTATCAGCCTCATCAAAAACTGAATAAAAAGGAAACTCAATTATGAAAATAAATGGAAAAAATATATTCCTGCACTCTCTGCTGATCTGTTCATTACTTTTTTCAGACTGCAGGAAAACAGAAAATAAGAGCAAGGACAATCTTCTGAAAGCAGGTGCTGTCCTTGTTCTCGCAAACAGTGTGTCATCCGGCACTACAGGACTGACGATTCGAATTCCGGAAGGTGTGCCTTTAAAGACAAACGTGGCATCCAATACAAAGAACAGATCTCTTTGGAAATTCTTAAAGGCGCAGATGAATTTTCCTGAAGCAAAGGCTTCGGAGAATCAGTGGGCTTTTGTAAGGCAGTCCGCACTCTGGGCGAACAACAATACAGATGCAATTGAAGCAGTTCTGAACCCGATCAAAAAATACAATCTTCTGAACAGTCCGGGAACGCTTACAACGACAGTTCAGCTCGCGAGCGGCAAGCTTTATACTGCAAAACTTACAGTAAGTGCAAATACAGTTGTTTCCTCTTCTGCATATACGGGCACTAAGACATTCAATCACAGGTTTGAGATGTGGAGACAGTCCGACAATGCAAAAGCAATGGAAATGTTCTTCGACAGTGCAGATGCGCTTTCAGAAAAGGGAATTCTTCTTCTTTACAACCTGAATATTCTGGATCCGTCAAGTTATCCGGACAGTCTTGTATGTGAAACCTATGTATCCTCACAGACAGTTTCCTACCTAGGTTCCACTGTCAGTTCTCCGAAGCAGACTATATCCTGGTCGGGAACACAGTCCTTTTACACAGGCTCGCTCGGCGGAAGAGTTGTACTGGAGAAAATGGACAATAATACTGTGCTCTGCTTCAAGTCTGTTGTGCGTTTCCAGCACAGTGCGACATTTTCAGGATGCGGAACCGGAACAAAATACTATGCACTTGCATACAGCCAGTATCTGAATACGTCCGACAATAAGGCCACTGCAAAAGTAAGTCTTGCAGACAGTTCCATTGACAATGGACAGACATCCAAAATCTGCAGTGCCTACAGCCTGAATTACGGACTTTTCATCAACAAAAGCGGATTTGTATCAGACACGAATGCAGCATCGGCAGTACCTTCCGATTATCCCTCTACATCGAGAGTGGACACGCTTTTCAGCAAAATTGGAACAGCCGGAGCAGGTACCTGGGATGATATGCAGAAAACAACATTAGATTCTTTGAATATAAAATTCAATCTTCCTTGAAAGTCAGATCATTCAAACTCATCTCACGCATTTCGTGCAGGTGAGTTGAATGTTTGTGAATCTGCAGTGGATTAAGACCTCGACAATCCGAAAACTGTGTCAGTCCTGCTTTATCCTGGACAGAATGATTCTTCTTTTCTTTTCAATCTCTTCCTTGACTGCCCTGCTGAAATTATAATATAATGATGATTTAAGATCAATCCCCGCTTCAAGTTTTTCAAGAAGAGGGTTGTCCTCTCCATTGCAGGATTCAAATCTGATTTCAAAATTGTTCTCATTGTACAGTCTCATCAGCACAATATTCAGATCCTCATCAATGAAGGACACTGCACCGCCCACCTGCTTCTGAGGAATGACTGTGTCGGCGACCCATCCTCCTGTATTGTATACTGCGATCTGATCCGGATATCCTGAATCGGAAAATCCTGAGTAAAAACGGCAGAAGGGCTTGTGGGTATGACCGAAAATGAAGTCCATATGATTCGGCAGAACGGAATTATTTTCTTCCAGAAACTGAAGCCGCAGAGGACCGTTTATATAGGAATACATCCCCTCCAGAGCGCCCTTGCCAAGCAGGTCATCCGTCAGCCCTCTTTCATTGACAGCAATTCCTGTAATGATTTTTGTGAGTAAAAAGTTTATTGCAGGTTTTAAAAAATCCTGAATGGAAACAGAGGTTTTTTCTGTTTTCATCACATAGTTGATCAGATTGGAAGCAAGTCTCTGAATTCCTTTTTCATCCTGAAGCATATCATACATCACTCCTACTCTAAGTCCTGCATTTCCCGATCTTCCAAGCATGGACCAGAAAAAATCTATCCATGCAAAATTCTCTTTTTCGATATCATCCGTTGTTTCAGGAAAAGATTCTGAATTCAGAAGGACTGAGCTAAGATGACTCATAAGAAAATACATAGACTCTATAAAATGACCATGAGTGATCACAGTATACTTTTTCAGATCCTGATTGACCAGACAAAGATTGGGATATACTGTCAATGCTCTTCCTGACTTCAGAAGCTTATGTCTTTTCATCACAGTGGAAATAAAACGTGACTTGAGAGGTTTGGGTTTGAGCATTCTGGTATGATGCCAGGGAGGACTTATAAAATCCCTTGGTTCAAATTTTGTCATATAGTCCAGATACTGACGTTCTCGGGCTGTCTCCCAAAGATGATGATCATGATTGCCCGGTACAAAGATAAGCTTGTCTGAAAAAATTTCTTTCCTCGTTTTAGTAAAGCAGAGGCGCAGATAGGAATCAAAGGACATCACTGCCTCATTTGTATTTGCCAGAGCCAGTTCAAAAATATCTCCGTTCAGAATGAAACGGGCTCTTTTCTTTCTGTTCACTGAGCCTACAACATTCTCGATAATTCTCAGAAGATGTTCAAGCACAGGGCTGTCTGAACTGTGATCGGAAAACCCTTTTTCATCTGTGCCTGTCAGAAGACTGTTGTATGCACCGAAATGCAGATCGGAAATACAGATGTACCTGATATCAGACATTCATTTATTGACCGACTTCCTTCGATTTTCAATTTCTCCATATTCATATTGAGTTCTAAAAGTTCAATGAATCTAAATCTCCGAATTAAAAATCAGGACATTCCGATCAGGAGTGCGAAACAAATCCTCCAATATATTGAATTTTTTCTAATCTAATTGACAGTCTTTCTCAATGCGGGCGAATGGCATTATGGAAGACAAAGAACTGAGCAAAGTAGAGTATATCAAGGCAGAATCCAAAGGTCTAAGAGGAACCTTGGCAGAGGAACTGAAAGACGGAAATGACTTCTTTTCGGAAGACAATACGCAGCTTCTGAAATTTCACGGCTTGTACCAGCAGAAATCCAGGGAACGGATCAAGGATGAAAAAGGGGAAGACATAGAACAGCCCCATTCTTTTATGCTCAGAGGTCGTATCCCAGGCGGCAGGATGAATGCAGCTCAGTATCTGATCTGGGATGATCTGGGTGACCGATTCGGGGGCGGCGCACTCCGGCTTACCACAAGACAGTCCATCCAGTTTCATGCACTTCCAAAAACATCACTCCAGACAGTCATCACTGAAATCAACAGAATCAACCAGAGTACAATGGGGGCCTGCGGAGATGTTGTCCGAAATGTAACACAGGCAGTCAACCCCTGGAAAAGAAAAGACCTGACACAGCTGAACTCTGTTTCTGAACTGCTGTCCGATCATTTCAAATTCAAATCAAATTCCTACATAGAAATCTGGATGGGAGAAAAGCAGCTCAATTCCGATCTGGACGATCCTATTTACGGGAAAACATATCTTCCTCGAAAATTCAAGATAGGGGTCACATTAGTCGGGATAAACCATATTGATTTATATACCAATGACATGGGTTTTGCGGCGACCCTGGACGGCTCCGGAAATATTGAAGGTTTTTTTGTGTTTGCAGGCGGCGGAATGGGAATGACTCACAACAAGCCGGAAACATATCCCAGAGCAGCAGACCTTCTCGGCTGGATTTCAAAGGAAGGACTGATCCCCGCAGCGGAAGCAATTGTAACTGCACATAGAGATTTCGGAGATAGGACAAACAGAAAACACGCCAGACTGAAATATGTCCTTCAGGAAAAAGGTGTTGACTGGTTCAGATCCGAAGTGGAGAGCAGGTCAAAGGTCAAGTTTGTGCAGAAGACTCTTCCGGAATGGAAAAGTCCTTCTATCCTTGGATGGATTCCAGCAGAAGACGGAACCTATTCCCTCGGCTTTCATACACTCGCAGGAAGGCTGAAGGACACTCCCGGCAAACCGCTGAAAACCGCATTAAAAGAAATTATAAAAAAATATAATTTATCTGTTCAGATTTCCCCCGACCAGGATATGATCCTTATGGATATTTCCAAGGAAGCAAAACCGGAAATAGAAAAATCACTTTCTGCATACGGAATTGAGTATAGAAGCCCTAAACCGCTTTATGACAGGGCACTGGCCTGCCCTGCTCTCCCCACATGCGGACTTGCCCTCACCGAAAGTGAGAGATCTTTTCCAAGTCTCTTGAGCGAACTTCAGAAGGTCCTGGACAGACACGGTCTTTCAGAAAAAGCCCCTCTTTTAAGAATGACTGGATGCCCTAACGGATGTGCGAGACCTTACTCTGCTGAAGTAGGAATTGTAGGTCAGCAGAGCGGAGGCAAATATGCAGTCTATGCAGGCGGTGATCCGGAAGGAACAAGAGTGGGATTTCAGATTGCATCCAAAATTCCTCAGGCTGAAATTCCGGCACTCCTTGAAAAAATATTTGTTCATTGGAAATCGGAAAAACCGGAGATTCCATTCGGCGACTATGTTTTTTCAAAAGGTAAAGATGCGGTCACTGAAATGCTGAAATAATCTGCTTCAAATCTTACTGTACTGGAATTTATCAGAATTCCAGTACAGATTTACTAAAACTCCTGCGGATAAACTGAAAAAATACTTTATCATGCAAAAATCATTATAATCATTTTCATAAATAATTGCGCTTTTTCCGGCTGACAGACTTGATTTTACTGAGTCGTGGACAGATAAATACGCAAAGACTTTTGAAAACTAGTATAACACAAGAAAATAATTCAGCTGTATAAAAGTCTTCGTACATCTCAGCCGGACTCGCCGGAAAAATCAGGGATTTCCGACAAAAAGCACAATTACTCCCATTGATCAGGATAATTTTTTCTTTACCTGAATCAGTTTGAAATCAGAATAACCTTGGGACAGAGGGTTGTAAGAATCTGCAAGCGTGGATCTCGGTTTTCCTGCAGTGCAGCAGTGTTTCCTGTCTGTATACTGGAGTCTTATGGCGCTGTTTCACGAAAATCCGTTGGTTCGAATCCAACCGTCTGAGAAGACGTAGCCAAGCGGTTAAGGCACAAGACTGAGGATCTTGCGATTTACCAAACAACAGGAAAGAAAATCGGATGCATCAGTTCAGGAATCTGAACAGCAGAAACCAGCCCTGCAGATTTTCGGATACCGGCAGAATCTGTATTTCCTTAAGTTTACGGAATACATTTCTGCCTTAAGAAAGTCTCCGCTGCAGACTGTGACTGCATTCGATTTTCTTTTCTATACGCTCCGCCTTACGGCTGCCTTGTGGCTGCCTGCACCTTCGCATTTTAAACCGGGCTCAAATAGCTCCTGAACCGCTCTCCCCTGTTCTGATCCTGTAGCATTTTTCCAGAGGCTGAACAAAAATTTTTCCGTCCCCCACTGCACCGCTTCCATGTTTTGCAGAATTCATAATTGTTTTTACAATAATGTCTTCAAATTCATCATTGCAGGCAATTTTGATTTCAATCTTTGGCAGAAGATTCGGCTTGACTTTCTGTCCCCGAAAAAGCTCAGTATCCTCTTCTCTTCCGTGCCCAGTAACTCTGTTCACTGTGATACGTGTTATCTCTGCTGCAAGAAGAGCTTCTCTCACTTCATCCAGCTTGTCCGGCTGTATAATTGCGGTAATCATTTTCATGGTAATTCTCCTTTCACGCCCTGAAGAAAAGCGCTTAATTAAAAAATCATTATTCTTACTCTGCAGGAAATTCCTTTCCCGGCAATTCCTGCAGAAAGCTTCATAATCAGAGGAAATTCAGGTTGACGGCTTAATTCAGATTGATAAGACCGTAACCGCTTTCACTGTGCTCTGAGT
>DAORDI010000095.1:0-18081 GCA_035345895.1 Leptospiraceae bacterium | reverse complement strand
TCCTTTTTTTTCTGATCAGCTGCACCGGCACTGAGATGATTCGTTTCAGAGATACGCCGTCTTCAGGATATGTCATTCACAGTGTCAGAATTTTTTCAGGCAGAGCAGACAGACCTGTTCAGCAGAATATGGATGTACATATTCAGAACGGAGTCATTCAGAAAATTTCCAAAACTCCGCTGCAGATCGCAGATGCGAAGGAGATTGACGGAAAAGGAAGGGTTCTGATGCCGGGACTTGTGGATTTTCACACACATATCACAGCCGGGATGTTCATTCCCTGGAAAGCATCACTTCTCCCCACTCAGGACTTCAATTTGGAAGCAGCAGTCTTCAGCGGCATAACGACAGTCGTGGATATGAGCGGAAAGGAAACATCTGAAATGAATTCCTTGAAAAAGAATCTGGAAGAGGGAAAGCAGAATGGCCCCCATCTCTATCATTCCGGAATTGGGTTTACAGCCAAGGGAGGACACCCAGTCCGGTATCTGGATGTTGTCCGAGAAAAGATTTTTTTTCTCCTTCATCCGTTCATTCCAAAAATCGCAATTGAGATGGAAGAGAATACACAGGACTTTTCCGCTCTGGAAAAACACCTCGCTGGCAAACCTGATTTTACAAAAGTATATGTTGATAAGATTCCTGAAACAGCAAACCTGATTTCAGATGATCTTCTGAAAAAGATTGTAGAAAAATCTCATTCTGCAGGCGTCCCAGTTGTGCTTCATATAGGGGACAATGCAAACCTGGCATCACTGATCAATTCAGGAGCGGACGGAGCTGTTCACGCGGTCTATAAGGAAAAGATAAACCAGAATCTTGCAAGGAAACTCGCTTCTTCCGGAATATATGTGGTGCCTACTATAATTGTATGGGATAATTTTGACAAATTCAAGAACAGGCAGAGCTACTCCCATTATACATCACTTGAAACTGCAACGACATATCCGGACAGACTGGAAGCGTTAAAAAATCCAGTACCTGAAAAGAATAAGAAACAGGATTGGGAGGAGGCGGATAAAAAAGTTTCAGAAAACATTCCGACTCTTTTTGAGAATGTAAGGATCATGAAAAAAGCCGGGGTAAAAATGGTTGCAGGAAGTGATTCTCCTAATTACGGGATTTCCATCGGAGGCTCCCTGCATGTTGAGCTTCAGAATCTGGTTAAGGCAGGCTTTACTCCCGCAGAAGCCATACAGGCAGCGACTTATACTCCTGCATCCATTCTGGACAAAAATCTAAGTTTTGGAACAGTGGAGGAAGGCAAAAGGGCAGATCTTCTGCTTGTGGAAGGGGATCCTCTGAAAAACATCAAAGATACAGAGAATATTGCAGAGGTATTTGTCAGCGGAAGAAGAATAGAAAGGTTTGGAAGAAAGGAATAACTCAGCTGATTCCGGTCTCTTTCATCTGCTTGAACGATGAAAGGGACTTAATTAAAAAATCTTCAATTTTCTTTCTTTTTCTGGCAGACTCCTTGTCTGATTTTCCTGTCAGCTGCTTTAATATCAGTACGTTCTGCTTGAGCTTCAGCTCTGTCAGAAGTTCAATGTTTTCGAGATCTTCTGCAAGCAGGTCAGACAGAATCTGTATGGACTCTGCATCCGGAACAGATCTGATCTTCTTCAGAATCTGAAGATACTTCTGCAGATCTTTCTCCTGACGCTGATAAAACGTTTCCAGAAGACCGATATATCTTTCATATTCGGAATAATTTCTCCTGTCCGGTTTTTCTATCTTCTGATCGGACATTTTCTTTTTATAATACTTTGTATATATAGATTCATGATAACTCTTCAGTTCCGATTCTCTTTTTTCCAGTTCAAGAAGTCTGACTTCTGACTCGACTTCTGAGTAGATTTTCTTCAGCTGAAGGCCTGCAGACAGAATCTTCTCCGGCTTAAGAAGATCCATTCTCAATTTCTGAAAATCCTGAAGAAGTTTGATTACATCATTGCTGTTCATTTCTGCTTCCCCTTCTCATTCTCTGCGGATCAATGATAAAGTCGACAATCAGGTCTATTTCCTTCCTTGAATCGGATGAAATCGAAAGATCAATGATCGGTCTGTGTGATTCAATTGCGGATGATACAGAGACAGAACGCTTCAGTCCAGTATAAAAAAGACCTGTGTTTTTTCGGTTGAGAATATTCGCCGCAGAAGGATTCTGTTTTCTGATTTTCTCCATAATATCCTCATTCACCTGTTCTATAAATTTTCTGTAGTCTTTTGACATATCATTGTAGAGAGTAGGAATGAATGCCTGTACCGACAGATCCTGTCTTTCCTGGTTTTCAGAAATATTTGCAAGCAGCTCATTTAATCCTACAGTAGACATATAATCCGGTATATATGGTATGATCAGATTATGAGATGCTGCAATGGCATTTTTGGTGAGAGGAGAAAAATTGGGAGGACAGTCAATGATAATGTAGTCGTATTCGTTTTCGAAAGCCGAAGTGATTTTTTTTAGCTGACCGTATTTTTCGAAACGCCTGTTCAGTGTATGAATGGACACAAGGTCTTCTGAAATTTCATTGAGTTTCGGAATGGCTGCAAGAAGATGCAGATTTGGCCAGGTCATCTTTGCTTCTCTGAATTCTTCCTTTCCGTCTGAACGTCTGTATTGCATTCGGTTGAAAATCGGATTAGGTGCATCTGTTCTTTCCTTAATGATAAAATCATCATAAGAAAATATCCCCCCTCCGTTGACCATCGTATCCAAAAGTCTGTACAGATTGGGAGAATTTACCAGTTTGGAATAGATTTCCTTTCTCCAATACTCCTCACCGAGCATATAGATGGAAGCGTTTGACTGTGGGTCGGCGTCAATCAGCAGTACGTTGAAAGGAATGCCTTCGGGTCTGGGAAAATTGGCAAGACCGGCTGCAATATTGACGGCCAGGGTAGTTTTGCCTACCCCGCCCTTTAAGTTTACGAGAGAATATATTTTCGCCATTTTAACCCTGTTCCATTTTCAGAAGGGTTTTTTCCAAAATCAGCGTTCGCGTCTTTCGAAATTTCGTTTCTGGGTCAGAACAAAAAGATATGTCTTATAAAAAATCTCTCTGTTCATTGCCTTGATTGCAATTCCATATCCGGCCGGTTTATCAAATTTTTCAGCCTGATTTTCCCAGCTCACTTTGCCTGCTCCGCGAAATTTAATTCCTTTCAGGACCATATCAAATTTTACTCTGCTGTCTACGGTCAGAACTTCTTTTGTAGCAAGATAAAATCCTCCGTCAGAAATGTTCACCACATCTGCTGTAAATTTCTTTCCATCCTGCTCTATCTCGGCTGAAGCTTTAAACACATCAAATCTAGGAACAAGTTTTGTGGAAAGGTACTTATCCAGCTGTTTATAATTGGAATCTCCTCTCCTGAGCCTGAACTTAAATCCAAAATTGCCTTCCACTTCGCGGACATTTTCAGCCTCCACTGTCCAGGGAGAATCCAGCTCTAAAGTCAAAGTGACCTTTTCATCCATTGCAACTGTTTCTTCGGTTTTTGCAAGGCAGCCGCTTGGACTGATATCCATAGTGACTAACGGAATCTTTTTACCGGAAGAAAGGGTGACTGAACCTTTCAGGGGAATTTCTATTCTCCATTTATTTCTGAAACCGCGAGGAAGAAGAGTCAGGTAAGGTGTAGATATTTCCTGATTCAGGAAATAAAGAATTACGAAAAAAGGAAGCAGCGTCACAAGCAGATTCTGGATAAAATCTTCAGTAAATCCGAATTTAGCAAGCAGGAATACCCCATGCCCGATCAGGACGGAAAAAAATGCGAGAAACAGAAAGTAGCCCCATCTTTTTACTCCCAGGATTCCAAGTCCTACAATAATGCTGACTATGTTCAGAGAAATACTGACATAATCAAATCGGGAAGAAATATCACTGATTCTCTGGCTGAACCCCTTGATATTCACTGCGTTTGGATCAGCAAAACTCAGCTCGGCTGTAGCAATAAAACTGATGAATGGAATCAGTAGAAAAAAGATCCCTATTGTTTTTATTGGGATAGGTAGATATGAAAATTGAACCGGAAATATTTTATTCAGCACGTTATGCCCTCTCTCGATCAGAAAAAATAGTTTTTTTTAAGTAAAAAAAGTGGCAAGCTTTTTCGGATTTTCAGATCTGATTTTTTACTGCAAACCTTTCACGCTCCCGATAATAAATAAGGCGGATACAGTTTCTCAGTATCCCCAGAAAAGAATTGCTCAACTGCATCGAAAAACCTGCTTTTCATCCGGTGCTGACCGAATGTTTCGCGGTAATGGGTGCGGTTTGAGTAAATCTAGGGAAGTGGACGGATGGAATCAATAAATAATTTAGTAATCGGTAAGAACAGTTTAAAAATCAGACTGATCATTGCTCTTCTGAGTATAAATCTTCTTATATTGCTATATGGAGGAATTTCCATTTATCTTGTCAATGAGCTGTATGCACAGGCAAAGATTACTACCTCTCAAACCCTTCCTTTGGTGCAGCAGACAAATGAATTTAATCAGGAACTTTCCCGATTCAGGAGAAATCTTTCAAAGGCGACTTTAGCCGCTGATCAGAACGAACAGAATTCCATTAAATTAAAACTGACGGAAGGAAGGCAGAAGATTCTGCAGATTGGAAGAAATCTTGAGCAGTTTGCAAATACGGAAGGAGAGAGAGCTTCCCTAAAGGAAATGGAAAAAGCAGTCAATTCCTACTTTGAAGATACTGAGGATATGATCCGAATTTCCAATTCCAGTTTTGATCCTACCTTAAAAATGAAACTGACTTCAAATTCCCTCTCCAAATTCGAAGAACTGATGATGCGTCTTCAGACAATTGAAGATGAGTTCGGAAAGAACAGTCTGAAGGCATCCGAGAATCTGACAGTCCTTTTTGCTTCAAATCAAAGCGTGACAGGAGTCACTTTATTTCTGATCACTGTCTTTCTTGTACTGCTGAGCATCAGAACACTGACTACAATACTCCGTCCAATCAACAGATCCATTGAACTGGTCACAGATTACTCAAAAGGAAATTTTACTGCTGAGATACCTGAGGAAAAAACCTTGGAGTACGGAAAAATATTCACTGCCTTCGGGAATATGGCTGCAAGGTTAAGTGACGTAATTCGGAACATCCGGAAGGTATCTGCCGGAATTCTGAAATCATCCGGTTCGCTTGTCGGCAGATCGGATACGCTTTCCAGACTTTCTCAGGATATGGCTGCTTCTTCAGAAGAATCGTCTGCATCCATTGAAGAACTCTCAACTTCCCTGGAAAATGTAGGAAAAAGCATTACTTCTCAGACAAAAAATATGTATGAGATTGAATCGAATATCAACGGTTTCACCGAATCTATTGACGAGATCAAAAAATCATCGGAAAGACTGGCTATGATCAGCAATGATGCCGCCAAAAGAGCATCGGGCGGGGAGAGTACTATTAGGGAAACCAGTGCCGCTATGGATAAAATCAAAATGAGCTCCTCAAAAATCACGGAGATTGTCGGATTGATATCCAATATATCTTCTCAGACAAATCTGCTGTCCTTAAATGCCGCAATTGAAGCAGCGAGAGCAGGAGAAGCAGGAAGAGGGTTTGCGGTCGTTGCTGACAATATTTCCAAACTTGCAGACAGGACAGTTCACGGGGTAAAGGAAATTCAGACGCTCATTGCTGATACTGACGCAGCCATCAAAGACGGTTTTATCAAGGTAGAGGAAGTATCAGTTATTCTCAGAAGCATTATCAACAGCGTTAACAATGTGAACAATTCAGTGAACTCCGTACTTTCTGCAGTCAATGACCAAGTGGAAAATATTACTTCCATCGCTGACAATGTGCGCAAGGCAACAAATTTCTCCAAAGAAATTGAAACAGCTTCTTTGGAGCAGAAAAACGCGGTCAAGGAAATCAATCAGGGTGTGGCAAACATTTCCGATATTGCTCAGACGATCTCTTCCGAATCGCATCAGTTAAGAGAAATCGCAGGAAACTTCAATTCACTCTCAGAAGAACTGAAAGAGAATGTGGATTATTTCAAAGTGAAGTAGGATGTTGAAAAGGAATGATCGCAGACATTAGTACATCTTAATGAACCCGATGAGACAGCTAGGTATGCCGATCAGAAGCAGCAGAAGGAACGAAATCAAAAAATGAGCATAGAATTTTTTTTGTGCAATTAAATAAAGAAACGCTGAAAAGTTGAAAAGAATCTGAACTCCAAGAAAGAATCCCCAATCAATAATTTTCATTATGTTTTCTCTGGAGAAAAACATAATGAAAGGTATAATATACAGTATAAGGTTAAGTCCAAGGACTAGAGTAAATTTTTCCGCATTTCTAGCCGTCTCTTCTGGATTATCCGGTATCATATTTAACTGCTTAATTTTTTCATCAGCTCCTGAATGAGTCTGTCCTTTTCTTCGATGGTTTTGTCCTTTTCTTCGATGGTTTTGTCCTTTTCTTCGATGGCCTTATCCTTTTCCTTGATAGCTTTCTCCTTCTCTTCGATGGCCTTTCTGCTTTCCTGGATTGTCTTTGCCTGTGTTTCGATTTTTCTTTCCAGATCCTGCAGTTCCATCAGAATTTCCTCTTCCATATCCATCTGTCGCTTCAAATTTCGGTCAGAAGCAGCATAATTCAGTCGATGGACGATTTTCTGCTGAAGTTCATCATCCAAAATATAATCATAATATACTATATGTTCTTTGATTTTCTCCGCAGCCTGAGAAAAAATGCTCAGGATTTTTTCGAGACGGTTTCTCATTTCAGTCTTCAGACCAAAGAGCTGAATTACAAAAGAATCGTGAGTCAGGCTGTCAATAAATTCATTTTTCTGTCTCTCCAAAGTACGATTGCTCAGACGGTCACGGAATACTCTGGCGACTTCAATTACCTTCGGCAAGGAATCGTCAAATGGATATCCTAAAAAATATATTGTAATGATAGGAATTGAATCTTTGCTGTACTGTTCTCCCAGATATTTTCGAAAACGCATAATGTCCGTAGAAAGCTTCGCCTTCTGAAGTTCAATCAGAACCTTTGCAGTTCCTTCCTCAGTACGAATCTCTGCCAGAAAATCCAGACGATAGACAGTAAAAAAATGAGAGTCAGGTTTTGGATCAGTTTTTCTGTCCAGCGTGACTATGTTCTCCTGAGGTTTCAGTTCAATCGACAGAATTTCCTGATGAATGATTTCTGAAATCAGTTCACGGGCAATGTCTAAGTCTTCCAGAAGGAATTTGAATACAGTATCATAAATAGGATTTGCAAGAGCAATTGCCATTGACTGAGAATAATATAAGTACTGAGATTTGTCAAGAAGATCTCAAAGTGTGCTGATAGGGACCAACCTTTTCCGGCTTTTTAAAAGCAATTTCTTGAAAACGGATATTTCTAACTGCAACGCAAATATGGAAGCCGCCGCCGTCAGGCAGATCTGTTGCAAGTACATAAGAGCAGTATCGAAAATTGATACTGTCAAAATGTTTTTTTTGCCAAAAAACCTTTGTTTTCGAAAAAACTGCCCTAAAAAATAATGGAATCAGAAGAAATTAAAAGAGGGCACATGAAAAAAATTCTTGTTTCTTTTCTCATCATTTTTCTGCCAATGATTCTTTCTGCACAGGATGCAGGCGGCGGAAGCTCAAACGGCTTGGTACTGAAAGGCGGACTTTTCGGACTTGGAGGAAGCTTCAAATCCGAGCTGGAAGACAAACTTTTTATTACAGATATTATTGGTACAAACACTGGAGGCAGGCTGAACACTTCATGGGACAGTACGAATAAACTGTATCTTCTGAATCCTCTCGGGTTTGACTATTACAAGTCAATGGGTTCCGGATCACTTCTGCTTGGACTGGAAATGAGAGGTCTTCCTTTCAACAATCTTCTCGGATTTCAGAACAATTATGATTATTACTCCATTGGTGCATTTTCCAACAACAACGGTCTGGGTGGTTTGGGAATTATGCAAATGACTCATAAATTTTCCAACCAGGATTTCAGAGTCGGATATCAGTTGACTTTCGGTCAGTTTTCCGTAACACCTATGTTCCTATTGAGAAGATTCCAATCCAGCTATGAAGGAAACGGTCTTTTCACAAATCCTGGAGTAGAAAAATACAAATTGAATTCGACAACCTATTCCGGGTTTTTAGGAGCGGATCTTCTTTATAAGTTCAATGCTCAATCTTCCGTGTTTTTCAACATTGCATTTCAGTCACCGATCCTAGGCGATATTATGGCTGATGGAAACAGGAGTTATTACTTTGTAGGTCCAAACTACGGTGTATTTTCGCTGGGAAATGGAAGTGCTCAGGCACAGATCGGCGGAAACAGATACCAGATTGGATATCAGCACAACTTTAATGAAAAACTTTTTCTGCAAGTCGGGTACCATACAGAAACACTTTCTGTGAAGTACAAAGGCTACAGTGATCTGAGAATTTCGAATACTACTAATAACGATGCTTGGGGATTCATTATCAGAAATGTGATTTACGGCAATTCCACAAACACAGAAATCAAGTCTCTTTATCTGACTATCAACTACAAGATATAAGATTTTGGTTTGGGGACTGTGTAGAAGCGGTCCCTATTTTACTTTTTCCGATCTTTGAAATATTCTTCCTGATTTCTGCTTTTGTGCCAAACTGCAATGATTAAGATGAAAGGGAGTTTAATAATATAAAATATCAGTTAGGGAAAATTTTTAAGACTGGATTTTCTTACATCATAAGAATCTTTAGAATAAGATTCAGGTTTTATTCCTATTTGTTCTATTTTTTCAACGACTTCTTTTGCAAGTTCTTTTCCCACTCCTTTTTCTTGAGATTCATACCATCGTATTGCATCTTTTAAATCCTGCTTTGCATCTTCTGAAATTTTGATCTTATTTTTCAAGGTATAGCTTCTCTCCTAATTCATCCTCCATTTCAAGAATCAATTCTTCCAGACTGCAGGCTGTTTCCGGATAATCTTCATATTTTTTAATTCGCCTATTCAGTTCCAGCCTCTCAGAGTTCGACAGATCAGGTTTATTTGCCCCATACCTTTCCCACAAAAAATCAATGTATTCCAACAGCTGCCGCGATGTATCGTCCGGCAGGGAATCTATTTTAAGCAGCACTTCTTTCTAATTTATCTTGAATTCCGTCGATGGCATAAGTTCATTTTACACTTCTTGTCTATTTGAGTCAAATAGGAAACAACGTCCTGATGTATATTTTCATCCGTAAGAAACTGGAAATCTTTTAAAATCATACTTCAGGCAGATTTTTTTAACTCAAAAAAAGATTCATTTTTAAGCCTGTTTGCTGCGTATCAGATTGCCTGTGTTACTGATTTTTCATTTAAATACGTATAACTTTTGCAAATATCCTGAATCGCTGCACCTGTTGCTAGCCATTCCAGAATCTTATCTACGCTGATTCTGGTCCCATTAATACAAGGCTTACCGCCTAGAATTTCCAGCAGTTACTCTTAACCCTATTCCCTGCCTACTTGTGGCACAAATTCTCTACCTGTGCCCTTTCCTGAAAGGAAAAGGGGCGAGGCATTCTTCTAGCGTTGGCTTTTCCCTTTTCCGCATCGGATGAGTATCTTGTTCAGGAAAACAAGGGGGATAGGGATAAATCTGACCAGCCTTGTTAAGGGTTACAGAATGCTCTGATCAGAACGCAGGCGGCAGGAGGCTGACTGTGGCTTCCATATTCTGTTTTGCATAGGCTGAAAATCTTTACACAAATTTTATACTCTCATTCTTTTTTACCAGTCAGTTCATATAATCGTTTACCCTTAGACAGATTTTTTTGTGCATAGTTCCGAGGGTACTATGAATCTTTATGATTGGGTGCAGATATTTTTCTACTTAGTTGTTCTTTTGCTTATACTTTTCCCTCTTGGTATGTATATGCAGTATGTCATAGAAGAAAGAGAGATTCCATTTTTCCGATTTTTCAGTTCATTGGAAAGAAAAATCTATATACTGACAGGAACTGATCCAAAACGGGAGATGAGTGCCGGAGAATATATGGGTTCAGTTCTCGGTTTCAATCTTGTATGTTTCATTATATTATATTTAATTCTTGTTCTTCAGGGATACCTTGGACTGAATCCGGGAAACTTCAGGGGACTTTCCTGGGATCTGGCATTCAATACTGCGGTAAGCTTTACTACAAACACAAACTGGCAGGCATATTCCGGAGAGTCGACTCTGAGCAGTTTTTCGCAGATGGCAGGTCTGGGTGTTCAGAATTTCACGTCAGCCGCTACGGGGATGGCTGTATTTTTTGCTTTGACCAGAGCTCTCTCCAGAACTAATTCTTCCGTTATAGGAAATTTCTGGTTTGATCTTATTCGGTCGATTTTATATATACTTCTTCCACTTTCCATTATAATTTCAACATTTCTTATCCTGCAAGGAACTGTTCAGAGTTTTTCGAATCCTGTAGAAGCAGTGACACTGGAAGGAGGCAGACAGATGATTCCTCTTGGTCCTGCCGCCTCTCAGATTGCCATCAAGCAGCTGGGTACAAACGGAGGAGGTTTTTTCGGAGTCAACAGTGCACATCCTTTTGAAAATCCCACCCCATTTTCGAATTTTATTCAGTCCATTTCCATACTGATTCTGCCTGCATCCATGATTTGGACATATGGTCTGATGCTGAATTTCAGAAAACATGCGCTTGTGATTCTTTCCGTTGTATTCAGTTTCTTCCTGGTTTCTCTCGCGGTCTCACTCTACTTCGAATATCTCCCGAATACGCTCTTTGGTCTCGGTTCAGGTTTGAATATGGAGGGAAAGGAAGTCCGCTTTGGTACTGTATCCTCAGTTATTTGGTCCTCAGTCACAACACTTGCCTCCAACGGATCAGTCAATGCAATGCACGACAGTTTTCAGCCTTTATCCGGCGGGGCTGCTCTCTTCAATATTCTTCTGGGAGAAGTGATATTCGGAGGAGTCGGGTCAGGTATGTATGGAATGGTATTATTTATAGTGCTTACTGTATTTATTGCCGGCCTGATGGTGGGAAGGACTCCTGAGTACCTGGGTAAAAAAATTGAGGCAATGGAGATCACTTATGCATCTGCAGGAATACTGATTCCAGGCGCAGTCCTTCTGGCTTTCTCCGGACTGTCTTCCGTAGTTCAGGCAGGTCTTTCCTCCGTCTCAAATTCCGGACCGCATGGACTCAGTGAAATACTCTATGCATTTGCTTCAGCGGCAAACAACAACGGAAGCGCATTTGCCGGTCTGAATGTTAATACACCATATTATAATATTTTATTAGGACTGTCAATGATCGCCGGACGGTACGGTGTAATTATTCCAGCTCTGGCACTTGCCGGATCAATGGCTGCAAAAAAGAAAATTTCCCAGTCTTCAGGGACATTTCCTACAGATGGAGTTCTGTTTGGAATTCTTCTCAGTTTTGTCATTTTTGTAATAGGTGCGCTTACTTTTTTCCCTGCCCTCCTTCTTGGGCCTGTGGGGGAACATCTGCTTCTGAACCAAGGAAGAGTTTTTTAGGAGATTATGCGATGAAAAATAATGATTCAAAAGCCTTGTTTAAAAAGGAAATCTTCGTTCAGGCAGCCTGGGATTCATTCAAAAAATGCAGTCCAAAAGTGCTTATCCACAGTCCTGTAATGTTTCTTGTAGAGATTGGTTCAGCAGCTGTGACAGCAGATCTCATTTTTAATGCAATCAAAGGCGAATGGTCTTCCTTCAAGCTTCAGATTGCTGTCTGGCTCTGGTTCTGTCTTCTGTTTGCAAAATTTTCTGAAGCACTTGCTGAGGGGCGAGGAAAAGCGCAGGCAGAAAGCCTTAGAAAATCAAGAAAAGAAATTATTTCAAAAAAGCTTGTCAGTGGAAAAGAAATCAATGTTCCTGCCCAGGAGCTGAAAGCAGGCGATTTTGTTGTGTGCACTGCAGGAGACATCATCCCTGCAGACGGAGAAGTGACTGAGGGAATTGCAAGCGTCGACGAATCTGCAATTACTGGAGAATCGGCTCCGGTGATTCGGGAAAGCGGAGGAGACAGAAGTGCAGTGACAGGAGGAACAAAGGTTCTGAGCGACAGGATTGTTGTGAGGATCACTGCTGAACTGGGCAACAGCTTTCTCGACAAAATGATAAAACTTGTAGAAGGAGCCAGCAGAGGAAAAACTCCGAATGAAATCGCACTGGAGATACTTCTCCTTGTGCTCTCTGCTGTCTTTATTCTTGCAGTCGTTTCTCTGAAACCGATGTCTGTGTATGCGGAAAGTTTTTCCTCCTCAAAATCAAATGTATCTATGACAAATCTGATCGCTCTTCTGATCTGTCTCCTGCCGACTACAATTGGAGGTCTTCTGAGTGCAATCGGAATCAGCGGAATTGACAGACTGATTCAGAAGAATATTATTTCCAAAAGCGGGAAGGCAGTGGAGGCTGCGGGCGATATCGATGTGCTTCTTCTGGATAAGACGGGTACAATAACTTTCGGGAACCGAATGGCAGTGGATTTTTTTCCTGCAGAAGGAGTGAGTGATATGGAACTGGCAGATGCGGCAAGGATTGCCTCCATCGCAGATGAGACTCCGGAAGGAAGATCAGTAGTCGTACTGGCAAAGGAAAAATTTTCACTGAGAGCAGTTGATACAAACAGTATGAAAATTTCCTTTGTGCCTTTCAGTGCAGAAACAAGAATGAGCGGAGCGGACATAGAGGAGAATGGAAAAACAGCAGTCATTCGTAAAGGTGCTTACGATTCAGTAAAAAAGCTTACAGAAAGTATGGGAGGAAATTTTTCTCAGTCAGTGGAAAATTCAGTGAATAAGATCTCTTCACTTGGAGGAACACCTCTGGCTGTATGCAGAAATTCTGAAATGCTCGGTGTGATTTATCTTAAGGACGTTGTGAAGGGTGGTATTCGGGAGCGTTTTGCAAAACTCAGAGAAATGGGAATCCGGACAGTAATGATTACAGGAGACAATCCTAGAACTGCTGCAGTCATTGCGGCAGAGGCAGGCGTGGATGATTTTATGGCTGAAGCAACTCCTGAATCCAAACTTGCCAGAATCAGACATGAACAGGCGATGGGTCATCTGGTGGCAATGACAGGAGACGGAACAAACGATGCTCCTGCACTTGCTCAGGCTGATGTGGGTGTGGCAATGAACACAGGGACCCAGGCTGCAAGAGAGGCAGGGAATATGGTGGATCTGGATTCAAATCCTACAAAACTGATTGAAATAGTTGAAACAGGAAAACAGCTTCTGATGACAAGAGGAGCTCTGACAGCCTTCAGTATAGCAAATGATATCGCAAAATACTTCGCAATACTCCCTGCTATTTTTGCAGGACTTTATCCGGGAAGCGACGGAAAATCAGTATTTGAAAGTCTGAATATAATGCGTCTGAAAAGTCCTGAGTCTTCCATTTTGAGTGCAGTAATATTTAATGCAGTCATCATTATTGCTCTGATTCCGCTTGCACTGAAAGGAGTCAAATACAGGCCTGCACCTGCATCGGAAGTGCTTAGAAACAATCTGCTGATATACGGAATAGGGGGAATCATTTCACCCTTTGTCGGAATCAAACTGATTGATGTGATTCTGAATTTTCTCCGGAGCAGTGTATGAATTTTATAAATAATCTTATTGTTTCGCTCAGGGCAATTTCAGTAATTACAGTTCTCACAGGACTGATTTATCCAGTTCTGATGACCTTTTTTGCAATGGGATCTGCCGATTCAAAGAGAAACGGAAGCATTGTTTTTAAAAACGGAAAACCGGTCGGTTCTGAACTGATTGCTCAGAAATTTACATTGGAAAAATATTTCCATTCGAGACCTTCTGCAGGAGATTATTCAACAATGCCTTCCGGTGCGTCCAACTTGGGACCGACTTCAAAGGCACTCAAGGAGAGTGCAATGAAAGCCTCAGTCAGATCGGCCGATATGATGTTCAGTTCAGGAAGCGGACTCGATCCTCATATTTCACCGACATCTGCATTTCTTCAGATGGAAAGAGTTTCCAAATCCAGAAACTTCAGTGAAAAGGAAAAATTAAGACTAAAATCATTGATTGAAGAAAAGATTGAAAGAAGACAGTTTGGTTTTTTAGGGGAGGAAAGAGTGAACGTACTGCTGTTAAATCTGGAGCTGGACAATGAAAGAAGATTTTCGCCCTGATCCCGATCAGCTTCTGGAAGCAATAAAAAAAGAAGAAGAAAAGAACAGGAAAGGAAAGCTTAAAATATTTCTGGGGATGGCTGCAGGTGTCGGAAAGACATATGCAATGCTTTCTGAAGGTGCCAGACTAAGGTTGAACGATCTTGTGAACGTGATTATCGGAGTAGTGGAAACTCATGGAAGAAAAGAAACAGAAGAGCTTTCCTTTGTCATTCCATCCATTCCAAGAAAAAAAATTCCCTACAAAGGAAACGAATTTCAGGAGCTGGATCTGGATGCAGTTCTTGAGCTGAAACCGGACATTGTGCTGATTGATGAACTTGCACATACGAATATTCCCGGTGCAAGGCATTCTAAAAGATATCAGGATGTTCAGGAGATTCTGGATGCAGGAATAAATGTTTATACAACGCTGAATATTCAGCACGTAGAAAGTCAGACTGATCTGGTTGCCAAAATGACAGGCATTACTGTATATGAAACAGTTCCTGATTCCATCATTGATCTGGCTGATGAAATTGAGCTGATTGATCTGCCTGTAACGGAACTGATGAAAAGACTTTCTGAAGGAAAAATATATCCGTCTTCAAGAGTCGAGACAGCCTCTCTGAATTTTTTCAAAAAGGAAAACCTCACTGCCCTTCGGGAAATGGCCCTTAGAACTGCTGCTGAAAGAGTAGACAAGCAGCTGAATGAGATTCTTCAGTTTCAGTCTGAAAAAAGCAATTGGAAAGGCGCAAATAAAATTCTTGTCACCGTCGGTCCGAGTCCGACGTCACGAATGGTGCTCCGTTCTGCAAGAAGGATTGCCGGAAGTATGGAGGCTGAACTGACAGCGGTTTTTGTGGAAACGCCCGGAAGTCTGAAACCCTCTGAAAGAGAGGATCTGCAGAAAAATATCAACTATGCGAGAGAGCTTGGCGCAGAGGCTGTGATCACAGCTGCAGAAACAGTTGCAGAGGGAATACTGAATGCAGTCAGAACAAGAAATATATACACTGTAATTACAGGAAGACCTGAGACTGGATTTATTAAAAGTTTCTTTTTTAAGGACCTGCATGACAGGCTGATGGCAGAAGAACCGGATCTGAATATTTTCATTATTCAGGGCCAGAAAAAAACAAATGAAAGGCCTTCCAAAAAATCATTTATTTCCGATATGGAACCGGTTTCAGGGATAAAGGAGTACTTTCAGTCTCTTCTCTCTGTTGCACTTGTCACCTTGGTAAATCTCGCTCTGCTGAACTTTACAGGATACTGGTCGATATCTCTGATTTATCTCATGAGTGTTCTTGTACTGGCTCTTTTCCTTGGACGAGGTCCAGTGATGGCTGCAGCAGTCATCAGCGGATTCCTGTGGAATTTTCTCTTCATTCCTCCCAGGTTCACTTTTTTTATCCACACATTTGAAGATTTTTTAATGCTTCTTATTTATATTTTCGCCGCACTGATTGCCGGAATATTCACTACCAAAATCCGTCAGAGAGAGAAGCTGATTCAGAACAGAGAAAAAATCAATACCTATCTGTACCGTCATTCAGAGGAACTGGCAGTATGCAATACAGCAGAAGAGATTGCCAGGGTGACAGTGAGGAATATAAAAAATATCTTTTCCTCTGAATGCATCTATGCTGTTCCTGAGAACGGAATGAAAATCATTTCCAGTTCAGAAATAACTACATTCTCTCCTAAAGAATATTCAGTTGCTCAGTGGTCATTCGACAAGAAAAAGAAGGCTGGGAGATTTACTGATACTCTGTCCTCTTCTGAAGGACACTATATTCCTGTACAGACAGCCACATCCAATTTCGGGGTTATTGGAATATTCTTTTCCGAGGAAATTTATTCTGAAAGATATAATGAATTTTTAATTGATTCTATTGCAGGACAGACTGCTCTTTCTCTGGAGAGAATGCAGATAAGGGATGAAGCGGTCAAAAATAAACTTCTATATGAATCGGAAAAATTTTCCAGAACACTTTTAAATTCCATTTCCCATGAAATAAGGACACCTCTTTCGCAGATCAAAGGAGCCTCCAGTATTCTTCATGAAAAAGCTCTCTATGACGGTCAAGATTACTCAAGAGAACTGACCGAAGAAATTCAGGAATCTGTTGAAGATCTGGATCATATCATAAACAATCTTCTGGATATGACCAGACTGGAATCCGGAAAGGTAAAACTGAAAATGGACTGGACTGACCCAAATGATCTGATTCAGCAGTCAATAAAAAGAACAAAAGGGAAACTGATTCATCATAAGGTAATCGTTGATTCAGTGAGTTCAGTTCCGCAGAGGATGGATGTATCCCTGATGGAACATGTTTTAGTCAATCTGCTTCTGAACGCGGCAATACATACAAAGAAAGGAACTGTGATTAAAATCAAGGAAGAAAGGACTGGAAAATACTATAAACTTATTATCAGCAATAATGATTTTCCAATTTTCAGAAAAGACAGAGAAAAAATTTTTGAAAAGTTTCTTCACAGTGAAAAGAATACTAAAGGTCTTGGCCTTGGGCTTTCCACATCCAGAGGTCTTGTAGACATTCAGGGAGGAACACTCATCTGTGATCCTGATTCAGATGAAACAAGATTTATCATCACGCTTCCTTTGGACGAGGCAGTCATTCCTCCCGATCAGCTGGAGAAATAGAAATGCAGATACTGATAGCCGATGATGAACCTGGGATAAGAAAGTTCATCAGGATTTTTCTGAATTCCAATGAATACTCTACGATAGAAGCTTCTTCTGCGATGGAAGCTGCGTCTAAGGCTTCGGAACAGAAGCCTGATCTTGTTCTGCTGGATCTGAATTTTCCGGATCAGTCCGGTTTTGAGACATTAAAAAGAATCAGAGAATGGAGTCAGATGCCCATTATTATTCTTTCTGTAATGAATGGAGAAGATGAAATTATTCAGGCATTGGATCTTGGTGCGGATGATTATGTAGTGAAACCCTTTAGAGCCGGGGAACTTCTGGCAAGAATAAGATCCTGTCTGAAGAGAAAAGTTCAGGAACCTGAACCGATTCTTCAATGCGGAAGACTAAAAATAAATTTTCAACTGAGAACAGTATATGTAGAAGAAAAAGAAGTCCATCTGACTGCAAGAGAATACTCACTTCTTCAGATTCTTGCCAGGAAAAAGGGAGGGGTCGTTCTGCAGTCTCAGCTATTGAAGGCTGTCTGGGGACAGGAGCACGAAAAGGACACTCATTATCTGAGGATTTATATAGCTCAGCTCAGAAGAAAAATTGAAATAAATCCATCCGAGCCGGATATACTGATCACTGAACTGGGTGTGGGATACAGGCTGCGAGGAGACTATATTCGGGGGAGATAATTTAAGCAACATTGTACTTGACAGCCTGCCTCTTTAAAAATTTCTAAACATAGTGAGGTAACTATGTCCGAAAACAACGAAAAAAAGAATAAAAAGATCGCTAAAATGAGTCTGACCGAGCTGGATGCAGCTTCTAAAAAAGCAAAAGACAGCGGAAATCTGCAGACTACAAGCAAATATCTTCAGCATATTGAACAGAGAAAGGAAGAACTGAAAGCTCGCGGTAAGTAAGATTGCTTCAATTCATCAATATCCGTCATCAGTATGGACCCAATGTGCTGTTTGACGGCTTTTCCTGGCATATCAAAAACAGCTGTAAAATCGCCCTCATCGGCCCAAATGGTGCAGGGAAAACGACACTCTTTCAATTTGCTGCTGGAACACTGCACCCTGATTCAGGGGAAGTAGTCAGATCCAAAAATACTGCGATTTCCCTTTTTCATCAGATCCCGGTATTTGAACAGAATGTCTCAGTCATAGAAAACGTTCTATCTTCAATAAAACATTATAAAATATATCTGAATGAAAAACACAGAATAGATAAGAGATTTGAAACTACA
>DAORDI010000094.1:0-18438 GCA_035345895.1 Leptospiraceae bacterium | reverse complement strand
AAGACCTGTCATCAGGCTTTCCCATTTTTTGGTAATGAGCAGAAATGAGGAGCCGAGAGCCAGAAGGAAGCCGAAGAGGGAAGTCTCAAGTCCGCCTGTGGCAAAGATGGCTGCATGGGTCTGAACCGCAAGACATAGGGAAGCGAGAGGAAGAATCCTGAAAGCAGGCCAGCCTGATTCCGGTCTGGGAAAAAGACGGAGACTGACTCTGTACAGAATGTATACAGTGGACAGATAGAAAAGGATTCCCAGTGCCTGAGAAATTCTCAGAGGATCATATCCCA
Organism: Leptospiraceae bacterium; assembly: GCA_035345895.1. Taxonomy (GTDB): domain Bacteria; phylum Spirochaetota; class Leptospiria; order Leptospirales; family Leptospiraceae; genus DAORDI01. The sequence goes on along the minus strand of DAORDI010000094.1, from coordinate 18,154 downwards.
GGTACATCCCTGCAGACAGGAGCATCGTCCAGAGAAAATTGGTATAGCCTTCCACAGCCTCTCCCCGATTGTAAACGAGTCCGAGTCCGTCAATCAGGTTTTTGGCATAGCGGAACGAAATGAAAGCATCATCGGAAACCCAGCGGTAGTAGACAGAGGAAAGGGATGCGGCACCGATTGAAAAAATCAGATAAATCTGTGAAGGCCTTAATTTCAAAAAAGCAGAAATCCTCTGCACCATATATGACATGACAGGATCAGCCTAAATACAGATTAAAAATATGGCAAGTGAATTTGCACCTCGGAATTCTGAGATAGACCTATGCTGAAACGCCTGAAATACTCAGTAAATGCTGCTGTCCCTTCAATAAACTCAGGGCAGGCCGGCTCATATGACAATGTTCTTATGTTTTTTCCGCAGGTCTGGTTTTCAGGGAATTCAGCGGAATGCACTTGGCATTCACAGCAGCTTCAGTTCAGCTCAAGACAGCCGGAATCTGTTTCTGCAGAACTGCAGTCTTGTTCTGACCTTCCGACAGCAGTCTTCTGAATGCTTAACTGCTTTTCAGATTTTTGCCTCTCCGCTTGCGGTTCATGAAAAATGTAAATGAATTAAAATATAATTATCATAAAGTATGCAGTATTTCCGGTTCAGTGATTCTGACGTTCGGCTGAACACTTCTTTCCCCGAAGTTTTTTTTGCATCCGGCAGTATTATTTTTAAATCTGCAATGCATTATGTCCCATCTCTGAATATTCATCGCAAAGATTCAGTTAAACAAAAAAGACATTGTACTCGATAATCTGTACAGAATGACAGTACAATCTCCACCGCTCTTGAAAAGACCTGAGGCTCAGGCAGGTGATATTTATTCGCTCGACAGAATTTTTCTGTCTCCTTTAGAGAACAGGGAGTCCTGGAGTTTTCAGGAACTCAGGAACAGGACATTTTCATTTTACAGTTTTTTTCTGATGAGAGCCCTGCTTCATTCAGAACTTCTCGGAAGCAGGATTGAACTCGACAGTCTCTCTCTGAAAGACAGGCAGGAGATCAGCAGGCTCGGAATGAAGAACGGATTTGAAAAGCTGGTGGAGAAAATTTTCATTCCCGAATTTGCAGTCAAGGGAAGTTCTGAAGAGACTGTGCCTCAGGACATCATTCAGAATATTCATCCTGAAAAATCCTTCTCTTCTTTTTTCTCCGACAGAAAGAGCATGAACATTTCTGCAGGAGGGATACTGGAATCAGGCCGTTTTGATTTTTATAAAATCACTGAACATCTTTTCCGTATATATTCTCTGGAGAAGAAGACAGGATTCATGTATCTCAGAAGTTCGGCCAACTCCTATCTGTATTTTCTCAACCCTGAAAATAAAAAGAGAATCTTCTATGCTCAGGCCCGCGAAGAAATGAATCTTCCTTTTGCATTTGCTTATATAGAAACAGAAAATGAAAGTATCTCTTAACAAGGTTCAGAAAGCCCTCGATACATTTTCCTCTCTCCGCATTCTTGTTCTCGGAGATCTGATCCTCGACGAATACCTGATGGGAGATGTCACAAGGATTTCTCCTGAAGCCCCTGTACCTGTGCTTCTTGTAAAAAAGGAAAAGATCACCTTGGGCGGTTCCGGCAACGTGGTCAAAAACTTAAGAGCGCTCGGGATCGATGTGGGAGTGTTTGCCAGAGTAGGAACGGATGAGAAATCGGAAACAGCAAAAAAACTTCTTTCTGAAACCGGATGCAGTTCCGAGTATTCCTGTCTGACGGAAAACAGTGAGATCCCTACAATTCTGAAGACAAGAGTGATTGCAGCAAATCAGCAGATATGCAGGATCGACAAGGAAGAGATCCTTCCTCTGACTGCAGAGGAAGAGAAAAATATTCTGGACAGACTGGATTATCTTCTTTCTCAGTGCGGTGCTGTGATTCTTTCCGACTATGAAAAAGGATATCTGAGACCTCAGTTTGCACAGAAGATTACGGAACTCTGCCATGAAAGAAAAGTATTCGTTTCGGTGGATCCCCAAATCAGTAATTTCTTTTATTATAAAAAAGCAGGCATAATGACTCCGAATCATCACGAGGCAGGAAACGCTCTCGGCAGAAAGATTTACGGAGAAAAGGAAACAGAAGCTGCATGCAGAGAGATTGCAGACAGGCTGGATATGGAATCCATGATGATCACCAGAGGAGAAAAGGGAATGTGTCTTTATGTCAGAAAGACTGACAGTTTTCATCATATCCCTACTGTGGCAAGAGAGGTCTTCGATGTGACAGGGGCAGGAGACACGGTCATCTCTCTCTACACTGCATTCCGTGCCTCAGGCTTTACCGAAGTGGAATCTGCACTGATCTCCAACGCAGGTGCAGGAATTGTTGTGCAGAAGCTCGGGGCAGCTGCAGTCAGCCCGGATGAACTTCTTTCCTCTCTGCGTTTTCTGAACAACCTGGAATGAACTCACTCGAAAAAATACAGTCCAAGATCGTATCCTTTGAAGATGCATTTAAATTCAGAAAAAATATTTCTTCAAAGATTGTATTTACAAACGGATGCTTCGACATTCTGCACAGAGGACATGTGAATTATCTGGCTCAGGCAAAATCTCTGGGAGGATTTCTCTGGGTGGGAATCAATTCAGATGATTCAGTCAGAAAGCTGAAAGGTCCTTCCCGCCCAGTGAATTCTGAACAGGACAGAGCATTTGTTCTCTCTGCACTGGAGTCTGTGGATGCAGTTACATTATTTCCTCATGATACTCCCGTAGAACTTCTTCTTCAGATCCGTCCTGAGATTCATACGAAGGGAGGAGACTATGTGAAGGAAAAACTGATCGAATATGAGACAGTCTGTTCCTTCGGGGGAGAAGTCATCATTCTTCCTTTCGTGGAAGGTCAGTCCACAACATCGATTATACAGAGAATGGTTAAGTAACATTCAGGAAATTTCGAAAGAACTGATGTCATACACGGAAAGGTCCGGCACAATTTACTGATTTTTCTTTATTTCCCTGCTTTCCTTTGGAAACAGTGCTATTGGACGGTGTGCCTTGCATTTTGCAGGTCGATTGTCGCAGGCAATGTCAAACATAAAAAAACTGCAGAGCATCCCTGCAGGTTGTCTGCATTTCCTTTTGCACAGTTACTGAAAAAAAAGCCATACAGAGTTCCTTTTCCGCTTTTTTTCTTCTGCAGTATGCAGTGTTGTTTTCTTCACTGCATTCTGCAAATGAAAATATCATGATCAGGACAGCGATGAGATATCTCATCAGGATTCCGAATTGATTTCAAACTCCATAAAATCTCCTTCTTCAGAAGGTTTGCCTTTCTTTTTAGCACTGGATTTGGATACTGTCTTCTTTTCAGTTACAGATTCTTCAGATGAATCTTCTTCCTCTTCATCGGTGCTGCTGTCCAGAGGCGCGAGAACGATGAGGCAGGCTTCCACATCAATGTCTTCCCTCTTGTCCGGAAATTTGATTGTAAGCCATTTTTCCCCTGTTCCCAGATTTGCTGGAAGCGTGCATTTGATCGTTTCTGAATCAACATATTCAACAGAAGTCGCTTCGACAGGATCGAGGGACTGTCCGTACACTTCCACTGTCATCTTAGGCACAAAGTCAGAACCCTTGATGACAATCTCTCTTTCTTCACCGTGAGTGATTTCATAAGGATCCACTGTGATGACTTCAAAACAGTCGTCCGCTGTCACTGCAGAACCGCCGGGAGGAATCAGTGTGATCTTCTGTTTCCCAAATGAACTGAAGGAAGGAACCCTGACTCCGAGGGCACTCGGACTGATAAATTCAGCTTCGAGCGGTTCGCTGTTGCTTCCTATGATCACCTTTGTTCTTTCTGTAAAGCCTGCGCCCAGAATATGAAGATAAAATCCGTACTTATGTCCGGGCACATGATGAGGTTTTATCATGCTGATTACAGTCTTGTTTCCCATCAGTTTTCCGCCGAGATATCCTGAATGGCTTGCACCCAGAAGTCCAAGGAGAGTAGTGGGGATGTCGGGCATTCCGTTCAGAGGATTGCTGATAATTAGATTATATATATAAATCAGTACGGCAACGATTGTGAATCCGAAGAGCTGAAGTCTTGCGATGTCCACTTCGCTTCCGGAAGAGAACAGATTGCTGAATCTCGGAGGGACTCGGATCAGTTCATTTTTCGGTCTTGCCGTTCCCAGTCCGTTTGCAGAGATCATTCCTCCGTAGCTGATGGAAAGAAGACCGATCAGACTTGCGTTGAAATCAGGGATGACTCCGTTTCCCAGCAGAAGTCCGTGGCTGACTGCAATGTAGAAATAACTTCCGAGAAGAGTAATTGTCCAGATCATTGCCTGGAACTTGGAAAGGCTGTATGTGTTTGTAGCCCTGTCGATGAGGACTGAGCCTGCAAAGCGCACATTTCTGAATGCAATTGCCAGGATGAAATAAAACAGGATGGATAAAAATACTGTCAGCCCTGCGACATAGAATTTCCAGTTGTCATGGAGGATGACCAGTTTTTTCAGATCGGAAGGACGTCCGTTCACATTGATATGAAGAGACAGTATCCTTTTGTAAAGTGCGTCTTTCAGAAGATCCTTTTTTACGGGAAGAACAAATTTGAGTTCCTGCTTGTTTCCGTCATTCGCAAGATAAAACGGCTTTCTTTCCATAAAGTCTTCCACTGTCTGTCCCTGATCGGTCTTTGCATATTCTCCGAACACAACGGAAATCAGGTCTATATCATCTCCGAAGTTTTCGCCTTTGACTGTGATCGTGTCCCCTTTCCTTCCTGCCTCAGGAGTGATGGAATGGATCAGAGGCTGCTTGCCGGGAGTGGAATTTCGGGATGGGATCTGCACTGTATGAGATATAATTTCATTTCCCGCAACGGTAATTTTCAGGACAGACTCCCCTGAAGGAATGACATTATAGGCAGTGATATTCAGGTTGACTAGACTGTCGTCATCCTTGTCTTTTTTAACTGAGGACGGTACAATATCCGACTGAATTCCCCCGACGGTGAACTTGTATTTCTTTTTGGAGGTCCCTTTCAGATCCTCTATCAGTTCATTCGTTCTGGGTGTTTTCAAGGATACTGAATACATTTCCTTGGAAAGATCCAGAGGATTGAAATATTCCACACTCAGTATGATACGGTCGGCATCCGATGATTTTGCAGGCGGAGAAACAGAATCCTGTGAAAACAGGAAACTTAACGGAATGAAGAGAAGCAGTGACAGTCTTAAAAACATAAATTCCTCTATGAAACTCTAGTGAATATCGGCTATGTCCGTCTGAAAAATTACTTTGAGGGAAAAACTGCTATTTTCCTATTGCCTTTCTGATATGTGCAGGAATTTCTGACAGGCTTCTGTATCTTGTCTTTTTTCCGCCCGGGGCAGTTAGAAAATAATTTCCATTTATGCTTTCCAGAAAATAATCTGTGTTTGACTGTGATTTTACCGAGCGGCTGTCCAGCTCTCTGACCATTTTCTGGTATTTTTCCGGAAGCTCAATCCAGGACTTGTACACTGTGACCTTTCCCCTGTCATTGACTGTGTATACCCCGTTTTCATGCACTATCTTCGTGCCCAGATAATCAAATACTTCAAGTATCTGCACATCTTCCTTTGCATGGTCCTTAGTCTGAGACTTGATCTTGGATTTGCTTTGAATAATGCCGCTGTTTTTTCCGGAGGTAAGAAACAGGAAAAGGAATGACAGCAGAGCAGCAAGCACTGCCGTGAAAAGAAGAATTTCGGTGAGCTGCAGTTCCATTTATTTTGTCTGGAAGTTCAGAAACTTGCACGCATCCGGAATCGGATCGGCGGTGTTGACCCAGGTCGTGCAGGGGACCATCATCAGTATTCTGAGGCAGCTGTGGATGTCCTCTTTTCTGATATTTCCGAAAAAGGGAGTGTCCACTGATCGGCTCCCTCCGCAGGTCTGGTTTTTGATTGAAAAAATCAGCGAGAGCTGTATATTCGCCTCCGAGTTTTTAAAATACCTGCTTCTTTCATTCCCGCAGTGCAGGCTGACAAGGATGCAGGCAGCGGAAAAAAATATGCTGAGTGTCGATCTGTTCAAACTTTCCCGTATCCTGCAGTGCAGTCTTAGATGCCAAACTGCCGTCTTTCAAGAAAATAGAATTTGTTCTATTTGCAACAAAATTTCAAAAAAATGATGCGCTCCCGTTCCAAAAATCAGTGTTTATGAGTGACGTAAAAATCCTTTTTTTTTCCTGTGAAACTGCCGAAGTTTAAAAAAGCAGCTAAATTCCTGGAAGAAGATTTTGGAAGACGAATTAAAGATATTTTTATCCGAAAGTTATGAGACGTTGAACTCTCTAGATAAAGAGCTCATTCTGCTCAGCAAGAATCCAGGGGGAGCAACTCAGTCTCTGCATACGATACATGCAAATTACAGAACATTTCTGGAATCTTCCAAGTTCCTGCGGTTTCAGAAACTGGAGTCCCTGACTCATATTGGAGAGAGGCTGGTCAATCAGGTGATTGAGTCTGAACTGGACATTTCCAGTGAAATGATTACTACTATCCTGAAACTCAATACTACGATACGTGAAATCATTTTTACGATTGATGAGACTGGAAAAGAGCCTACTCATATCAATTCCAATATCATCAGTGATGTGGAAGATGTCATAAAAAAAAGCGAGCAGGAATCCCTGACGGAAGTGGATGACGGAGGTTCCTCGGAACTTCTTCTTGCTGGAGCTCCGGCGACGGGAAGTGCAGAAAACGACATCATGGACAGGCTCACAAATATTCTCGTGGAACTGATTCATACCAGAGTCACTGTAGAAAAATTCCAGTCTGAGCTCCGTAATCTGAAATTTTATCAGGCCGTTTCCAGGATGACCTCACTCATCAATGATATGTACAATCAGGTGCGTCAGGCAAAAAATCAGCCCATCGGAAGCCTGATGCAGAATCTGGACAAGATTGTAAAAGACATTGCGAAAAGTTCAGGAAAGTCCATTGCGCTGCGTGTCATCGGAAAGGACAGAGAGGTGGACAGCAGGCAGATTGAAGGAATCAGAATCTGTCTGATTCAGCTCTTGAAAAATTCCATTGAACATGGAATTGAAGATCCGGATGAAAGGATTGCCCGCGACAAAAATCCTGACGGGGAAATTACGATTGAGTGTACTGTTCGAGGAGAACTTTTTCATATTATAGTCAGTGATGACGGGGACGGGCTCGATCCGGACAAGATCAGGAAGAGACTGGTGGACAGAAACCTGCTTCTGACTGACGAGGCAGAACAGATTCCTGATTACGATATCGTTCATTATATTTTCAAGGACAATTTTTCCGGACTTGGCGAGCACGGAAATTTCATCGGTGGAAGACCAACCGGTTTTGATATTGTCAAAGTGAAACTGGAAAGTATGGGCGGAAGAGTCTATCTTCAGGATTCTATTCGAGGAAAGGGGATGGAAGTCCATATGACCTTTCCAGTGATCAATTCCATTGTTCCGATCATATCCGTAGCATTCGGTCGGGAAAGGTATGCAATTGCAAAAGCCCATCTGAATGAGGTGCTTCAGATTGATTCAGAGACACTCATTGAAAATATTACTGTCATTCACGGTTATTCCGTATTTCACTGGAAAGCCAAAAAATATCCTCTTCTGTTTATGAAGCAGATACTCAAGGCGGAAGACAATCCTCACGAAGAAAATCCGATTGTAAATCTCATTATCCTCGAAAGCAGGGGAATGAAGGTGGCGCTTGTGGGAGACAAGGTTCAGGATATGGAAGAAGCAGTTGTACGTCCCCTAAGCACCCAGATCAACGGAATTTATCTGTTTTCCGGAATGACCATTCTTCAGGATGAAAAGCCTGCACTGATTCTGGACGTTGGTGAAATTGTCAGAAAGAACCTGAACCACAGGGAACTTCAGATGGCAATTTCGGATGAGCCGTATGCGTCTTCCGGCGAAGTGGAATTTGGGGATGAGGAAGCCCACTCTTATGAAAATACTCTGGAAGTTCACGATGTGGCTCCTTTTCAGTCCCTTGTTCCTGCAGCTGAATCTGATGACAATACGGTGGAAATTGAAGTGGAAGGTTCTGAGGATACTTCTTTTGGAACGGAAGTGGATATTTCTGATCTGGGTTTTGATATTGAAGGGGAAGAAAAATGAGAAAAATTGGAACCTTCTTCATCGGCGGAATTCGATTTGGAATAGATGTGCTCAAAGTCCTGGGCGTTCTTCAGAATGCCGAGATTGTCCGTGTCCCTTTGGCGAACGGAGTCATTGCTGGGCTGATTCAGTACAGGGGACAGATTATTACGGTCATTGATCTGAGACGGAAACTGGAAATGTCGCCTCTGGAAGGTCAGGAACCTATGCATATGATCATAAAAACAAAAAAAGGCATAGTCAGTTTTTTAGTGGATGAAGTATCTGATGTAATTGAAATTACTCAGAATACAAAAGTGGAAATGAGTAAAAGTGTTCAGGGAGTAGACAGTTTTTTTATTTCCCATACATATAAATTTGAGGATTTTGCTTTATTGATTCTGGATACAGAAAGAATTGCGGAAGTAAAATCCGGATCTGTAATTTGAAGAAGGGATGCTTAGATGAGAAGAATAGTCATAAATAATCAGAAGGGCGGAAGCGGCAAGACTACGACTGCGGTCAGTCTCGCTGCCGGGCTGGCTGAAAAAGGCAGAAAGACACTGCTTGTGGATCTGGATCCGGGCTCATCTGCCACTGTCTGGCTCCTAGGAAATGAACATCCTGAAGTGGACGTGGATCTTTTTGATCCGTCTGCCGGTGAGGAAATCATACAGGAACTTGCACTCGAAACTACGACAAAAAACCTGGAGATCATTCCTTACACTCCGGTGCGTGCAAAACAGGCAAAGGCACTGCGTGAAATGCCGAGCAAGTCTCAGATACTGAAGAACAAGTTTCAAAGGCTTCCTAAGAACTCTTATGATTATGTAATTTTTGACTGTTCTCCAGGACTGAATCTGACGACTGTCAATGCGCTGGCAGCCTCAAATGAACTGGTCATCCCTGTTACCGCGCAGTCGCTGACTCTCTACGGTGTGATTTCTCTGATGGAAACAGTGGATCAGATTCAGGTGAAAATCAATCCCGATCTTCATATCAGCGGGATACTGCCCTGCAGGGTCGATCCGGGCAACAAGCACAATATGGAAGTCGTGGAACTTCTGATTGAAAGATTCGGGGTGCTTGTATTCAGCACATTTATTCGGGAAGACTCAAGAATTGCAGAATGTCCAAGTTTTCTGCAGACCATTTTTGAATATGAACCGAAGGCTCTTGCTGCTCAGGATTACAGAGCAGTAGTACATGAAATACTTTCTCAGGAAAATAAAAAGATATCGGGGTAAACTATGTCAAACCAGAAGAAAACAATTGGCACAAATCCATTTGGAGTTTCGGAAAAATCCAAATCTCTGCTGACGAGAGCTGTAATGAACAGAGCAAAGGAAGAAGGTTTGCCGGGAATACTCGAAGAGCTGGAAGGGGCTGTCTCTGAATTTAATGAAGAGACTGAGAACCTCGGCAAAAATGCTCATAAGCTCGAAAAGCAGACCAATCATGCTTCCACTTCAGCGAAGCAGCTCACAGGACATTCTGTATCGGTGAGTCAGGCACTGGAGAAGGCTAAGGAAACTGCAAGGAAAATGTCCGGAGCTGTCAATTCTTCTGCAAAATCGGCACTGGCTGCTCTCAAGTTTTCGGACACTACGAATTCCAGGTTCACCAGTTTTATTGACTCCAGCAAGGAACTCGATAAACTCGACAAGGTTGTGGCCAATCTTGCACAGCAGATCAATATCTTTGCACTGAATGCAAGCATTGAGGCAGCAAGATCTGGAGAGGCAGGAAGAGGCTTCACTGTAGTTGCAAATGAAATCAAGGAACTTTCCCGTGAAACTTTCAAGGTTTCTGAAGAAATCAGAAATAAAATAGATTCGTTTTTTTCAGATGCAAGAGATGCAATCAATACAATGAATGAAATCTCCAATCTTGTGCTGGCAATCAAAAACAGTCAGACTGCAGTGGAAGAGGAACTCGAAGAACAGTACCGCGTTCTGGATGAGGCTTCAAAAAATGCGGGAGGAATCATCCGTTCTTCAAACAGTGTTACAGACAATATTCTGAATGTGTACAAGCTTGCCAAACTGAATACAGAAAGTGTGGAAAAGATCATCCGGATCTCTCATGCAGTCAGCAGAGTAAAAGATGAATTCAAGCAGAATGTACAAAGTCAGGAGTCGAATGAGTAGGCTTCTTTCCGTTCTATCTTTCCTTTTTTTCTCAGCCGTCAGCTTTGCAGATGAACTCCCGGACTTCAAGATGGGGCAGGAACCTGCAAAAGCGTACTTTAAAAAGGGAACACTTCAGCTGAACAATCATCAGTACAGCGCTGCAAGAGAAAGCTTTCTTTCTTCTCTTTCGGTGATGGAGGATTTTCATCTTGCAAGGAAAATGCTCTCAGATGCTTATTATCTCGGGGGTGAATGGCAGGAGAGCCTGAATGAACTGGAGATCCTGGAAAGAAGAGGGAAGATCAATCCAATCTGGAAGAATCGTGCAGAGATTCTCCGTCTTGGAATTTCAGGAAGTGCCAAAAAGGACGGACTTACTTTTTTCCGTCATATCTCAGGTGATGATCATCGCGGTTTCCGGTTTAAGAATCCGACTGATGCACTTGTGGACACTGAGGGAAATCTGTACATTCTTTCCTACGGAACAAGCAATATTGTAAAATTTGATCCTAACGGACTTCCTGTCGGAAATTACAAGGGCGGATTCGGGAGAACCTTTGACAAGCCTCTTTTCTTTGTATTGCACAAGGATACACTGTATGTCAGTGATTTCGGTGCGGATATGATTTACAAAATCTCTGAAAAGGGGAGATTCCTCGAAAGATTCGGCGAACATGGACTTGGGGCAGGACAGTTTCACGGACCCTCAGGACTCGATGTCAGCGGTTCCAATTATCTTTATGTTTCCGATTCTGGAAACAACAGGATTCAGAAATTCAGTCTGGATGGAAAATTCATACAGGAATTTGGAAAGTCTTCTGCTCCAGGTCAGACAAAACTCAATTTTCCTGCAGGACTATGCATAGGTGAAAAAGGTGAAATCTATGTGGCCGACAAGGGAAACAGAAGGATCGCGGTCTTTGATGAAGAGGGAAATTTTCTCAAAGAATTTACTCATCCGAATATGAAAATGCCCAGATCCGTGAAATTTTTCAAGGGAAGGATGTATGTCTCTGATGAACTTTTCGGACTTCTTGTATATAATCCTGCCACAGAAAAATGGACAAAGATTTCCAGCTACAGAGACAGTTCAGGCGACTATGTAAAAATGCTCCGTCCTTTTTCGAGCACTGCGGACTATACAGGTTCTCTGTACACAGTTGACTATTCCAAGCACAAGATTAATGTATTTTCACCTCGAAATTCGCTTACATCCAATTTGAATGTTTTTGTGGAAAGAGCTGAACTGGCAAATTTTCCTACAATTTCTTTTTTTGTAAGAATTAAGAACAGGAACAATCAGGATCTGGGAGGGATCAGAAGAGAGGCATTCCGAGTCACGGAGAATTCAAATGTTCATCCTCTCGTCGGTCTCGCAAATATGAAAGAATTTAATGATAAAATATCCGTCTCTCTCGTGTTTGAAAACAGTCCAAAGGTTCACGAAGTGACAGACAATCTGAACAGTTTTCTCGGAAATTTCTTTTCTTCCTTCACAAAGAAGGACAGGATAGAAGTGATCCGTGCAGGAAAGGATTCAGAAAAAGTATATGACTTCGGCAGATCCCCTCTGGATGTTTATGCAAGGATCAGAAAATCTACACCCGAAAAAAACAATATCAATCTTGGAAAAAGTCTGTATCAGGGCATCAGTGATCTGACTCCTGAACTTGGACCGAGGGCAGTCATTCTTCTTGTTTCAGGTGATTCTCTTTCAAATGCATTCAATCAGTATTCTTTTCAGAGAAACATACAGTTTGCAGTTTCTCATTCCATTCCAGTCTATGTACTTGCTCTGAATGCAGAAACCGAGATGGCGGAAATGTACAAGGATCTGGCGGAAAGAACCGGCGGAAGGTTTATCCGTGTCCCCGGTGCAAAAGAGGAAAATCAGCTGTACAATATGATACGTTCTGCGAAGGACAAACGGTATATTATATCATTCAAAAGCAAGGTAAATCATGATCTTGCAGGCAGATACATAGACTTTGAAGTTTCTGTTCTGTACAAGGACATTACCGGGAAGGCGCAAGGGGGATATTTTGTTCCTGAACAGAGATGATTTATCTTCAGTTCTTCTGAAATTTCAAATCAGATATTTTTTCATTATATTGCTGTTCGCTGTCCCGATTTTTTCTGAAAACAGGGACGGCAGACCTGTAAAATCGGCGGCTGAGCTGATTCGGGAAGGTGATTCTTTCTACCGTGAAAAAAATTACAGAAGGGCTCTGGGAAGCTACAAGGCTGCTCTTGAAGTGAATTCCGGCTCCAATTCTGCTCTGCTCGGCTATGCAAAGTCTTCTCTGCAGGTCGGTTCTGTGGAGGATGCCAGGACCGCATTCAAGATTGTAGTGGACAAGGATCATTCCAACAACGATGCGCTTGCCGGATATGCTGACGCACTATCCCGTTCAGACAAACATGCAGATGCTCTGAAGGTTCTTGAGAAAAGAATGGAAACAGATCCGTACAATCCTGGACTGCTTATGATACGGGCAGAAATTCTTCTGAGAATGGGAAAAAATGATCTGGCCCTCAAGAGACTTGAAGATGCAAAAGGAAAGATTCAGAGAAATTATGATTTTGATCTTCTTCTCGCAAAGGCATATATCGCCAATAAAAGATTTCAGCCTGCATCCGAGATCATTCACAATCTTACAAGACAGCAGCCGGAAAATCCTGAAAATTTTACCGAAAAAGCCAGACTCAATCTCGAACTTGCAGCCAGAGAAGAGAACGGTGAAAAAGTTTCTGCACTTGTCAGGGAAGCGCTGGGACTGCTTGAGACTTCTGTTTCACTGGATAAGACCGGAGCGGCACCCAAACGTCTTCTGATCAGAACACATCTCTGGCTCGGAAACAGATCCGAGGCCCTCCGCATTACAGAAGAACTTTTGGAAGATTATCCTTCTGATTCAGAACTGCTGTATTTTCATTCTTATCTTTCCACAGAGCTTGGGCATCAGGACAAGGCTGTGCAGAGTTTCAGTACACTGATGAAGACAGATGATCTGAATTCCATTGCAAGGTTCTCTGCAGAAGAATTTGCAAAGAGTCATCTGCAGGAAAGACATTCTCTCAGAGTAAAACTTGGGCGTTATCATTATGAGGAATATCTCAGGATAAGCAGAGAGTTTCTTTATGACACTGCGAGATTTCATATATCCAGGGCAAAGGAACTGATTCCTGAAAATAAATTTCTTAAGTCTGCACTTTTGGACTATTACTATAAGTTCGGATACAGATCCAATCTGATCAGAATGCTTCTGAAACTGAGGCAGGACGATCCTGACGACATAAAAATCAACAACAGGCTGGAAGCAGTTCTGAAATCAATGAGGGAAAGTCTTTCCTATCTGGAAGGATTTTTGGACAAGGAAGGGGAACTGATTACCGGTGCAAGGAATCCTGTCGAGATTTTTCTGTTCGATCTGAAACCTCTGAAGTTTCTTCCCGACTATCCTGATGCAGGCAATCTCCTGAACATTGCGATCAGACATTCTCTTCAGCTGAAGTCTTCAGTAAAGCCTGTTTCCGGAAAGGATGAGGAAGTGATTAGGAATGCTTTAGCTTCCTCGAGAGAAAAGGCAAAATATACCGGGGGCATTTATTATTATCCCGAGATTCTCGAAAAACTGAACATTGGAAGAAAAAAAGAAAGCTATATACGCTATATCGGATACGGTGAATATGAAACAGATCATAATGTAATGAAAATTAATTATCATATATATGATCGTCAAAGCGGGAAAGTAATCAATACATCCAGAATTATTTCGAAGGGAAGAAATATGATGGCTGAGGTATCTTCACGGATTGCTGTGAATACTGCTTCTGCAATTCAGCCGGAAGGCAGAATTGTAAAGGTAAAGCCAGACAGTTTCATCATCAATCTGGGATTCAGGGACGGGATCAAAAAAGGCTCCAAGATCAGGATCTTTGAAAATGACAGGGAGATCGGTACTGCACCGGTGGAAAATCTTGATGAGTATATTTCTGAGATCCGCCCCAAAAATTCATCCTGGAGAGAAAATGTAGGTCTCGGTTTCAGAGTGAGACCGGCACTGCCGGAAAAGAAGTAGTGGAGTTCCTTCACAATATACTGCATATCAGGAAATCGGTATATGCGGGGAATGAATATGATATTGAACTTCACAGTCTGAATGATCTCAAAACCTACTCATCAGCAGAAGCTCATATTACACTGTATCCTTACAGCAGAAAAATTCATTCGGATCATATAGGTTTTTTTCCGTTTGAAGACTATGTTCGGGATATTCAGTCCAATTATCATTCTGCCTATTCCAGATCTGAGCGGGGCTTTCACCGTATATTCGGCTTCCTGCTCGGATTCATCATTGTAATGTTTTTTTACATATTCAAGCCTTCTGAACTCTATTCTCTGGAAGGTGTGGTCTCTGTTTTTGCCGCATATGCAATCGGAAAGGAAATATGGGGAGACATTGAAAAATTTCTGCAGAGAACTACGAGAGAATCCAGAATCCGCTTTCAGGAAGACTATTACAATTATGATCAGGAAAAGCTGACAACATTGACACATTATACTGCATTTGCAAAGAAAAAAAGATATGGGAAAAGTGCTGTGATGCCGTCCCGTCTGCATTTTCTTCAGATGAGCAATTCTCAGACGCTGCGAATGCTGTTTCTCCAGGAAGATCTCTGCAGAATTCCGGATTCATCAGCACATATATTTTCAGTCATAACCGACCCGGACAGACTGGATGAACTCGAAGACAAAGGATTCCTATTCGGATTCAAGCTCAGCCTGAACAGAAAATTTCTCTTTTTTTCATTTACTCGGGATTATTATCAGTCGAGCGACGATGGAAAAATCGGATGTCTTGACAGAGAGCAGAACTGGGTTTCGGACGGTGCACTGTGCAGAACGGTTTTCTCCGTGGGCAGGGTCCGCTTCATCTTAAAAATTGCGGTGGAAGAGAATCTTAGGCTTCTGGACTTTATGAATTTCAGATCAGTAAAATCAAAGAAATTGAATACAGGAAAAAATAGAGGGAATACCAAATGAATACTGCAGATGAACTTAAGCGACTGATTCCGCCGGAAAATGTTTTTGTTCGCGGCGACGGAAGAATGGAATCCGGCGAATTCAATTCTTTCGGAATGGACAGAACGAAACTCTACAATTCTAATTATGAAATATTGTGTTTTCCTAAAAACACCGAAGAAACTGCCAGGATAATAAAGTTCGCTTATGAAAATAAAATCTCGATCGTTCCTTCCGGAGGAAGAACCGGTTATGCCGGCGGAGCCATTGCAAAGAACGGAGAAATTGTAGTCTCTCTCAGAAAAATGGATCAGGTTCTCGACTTTGATCCCTTCTTTGCATCCATCACCGTTCAGGCCGGAATGGTGACTCAGAATGTGCATAAGGAAGCAGAGGAAAGGGGATACATTTTCCCTGTGGATTTTGCTGCAGCAGGCTCATCTCATATCGGAGGAAATATTGCAACGAATGCCGGGGGAGTGAGGGTTGTCCGATATGGTCTTACTCGAAACTGGGTGCTCGGAATGAAAGCAGTGACAGGAAAGGGTGAGATACTCGATTTTAACGGAAGCATTCTGAAGAACAATACAGGCTACGATCTTAAGCATCTCTTTATCGGTGCAGAGGGCACTCTGGGAATCATTACTGAAGTTACTCTGAAACTTGCTCCTGTTCCCAAGGACAGCAGTGTAGTGCTTCTTGCTGTTCCCGATTACGGAAAAATACTTGAAGTATTTCGTGAGACTCATAAATCTCCTCTTCCTCTGCTTGCATTTGAATTTTTCACTGAGAGATGTCTTGGGAAGGTAATGGAACATCTGGGTGTATCCAGACCCTTTGCTTCTGAAAGTCCTTATTATGTTGTAATGGAATTTGAAATCCGTGAGGAAAAAGACAGTGACTATATGTATGAGTTTCTGGAAAACATTACAAATCTGGAACTGATTTCCGACGGAAGCATTGCTCAGAACTCAATTCAGAAAAAAACTTTCTGGAAATACAGAGAAGGGATCAGTGAAAGTCTCTCCATCCTGCATACAGTTCATAAGAATGACATCTCTCTCCCGCTCAGGGAAATGGCATCCTTCATCAGTGCAATGGAAGAACTTTTAATGAAAAAATATCCCGGATTTGAAATCGCACTTTTCGGCCATATCGGGGACGGGAATCTGCATTTAAACATACTGAAACCTCGGGAAATGTCTGAAGAGGTTTTCTTTTCCTCCTGCAAGAAGGTAGATCCTGAAATGTTTGAGCTGATCAGAAAGCATAACGGTTCAATCAGTGCTGAACACGGGATCGGTCTTCTCAAAAAGGATTTTCTGAGTTTTTCAAGATCCGAAACTGAAATTAAAATTATGAAAGAGATAAAAAAAATACTGGATCCTGAAAATATAATGAATCCGGGAAAAATATTCTGATCCGGTATGAGCACAAAGAAGACAGTTCTGTCTAAGGACAGCAGAACCAGGCTGAAAAACAGATCTGCAATTATTTCTGCTGCCGGCAGAGTGTTTGCAGATCTCGGCTACGAGGCCTGTACAATCAGGGATATTATCCGCGAAAGCGGGCTTTCTCCCGGAACATTCTATAACAATTTCAGAGACAAGGAATCTTTGTTTCTTCATATAGTCGGGGATTCAATGAAAAGAGTCAGACTTCAGACCGGTATTGCAAAGGAGCAGGCTAAATCAGGAAGAGAGTTCATTTATGAATGTCTGAAAGCATTTTTTGAGGTTTTCTCCGATGATCCTCTTCTGATGAAAATTGTGGCAAGGAATCAGATCGTATTCAGGCAGTTTGCCTATCAGACAAGACATCTGAAGGGAATGATGTACGACATTGAATCTGCACTGCAGTGGGCGATTGAGAAGGAACTTCTCCCCAGAGTCCCAATCGATCTGACAGCACTTGCGCTGACTGGGTCATCATTTGAAGTGCTCGAAAGCCTTACCCATAAATCCAAGCCTGATATAGAAAACTCCTGCGCTTTCCTGACTGAGCTTTTCTTGGGCGGGATCAGAAAGGTAGCATCATCCTACAGGGCATCTGAATTCTGAAACCCCCTATTGTATCAATGATTATATTCCTTTCAGTCCTATCACCTTATTGTAAAGGTCCATCTGAGATTTCCTGACCTTCAGTTCTCCTGACTTCAGAAGTTCTCTCGTCAGAGTAATGATATCAGGGAGAAAGTCTCTGAGTACGGTGGCCATCTGTCTGTCTTCTATGGCAATGTGCGACAGCAGCCATTCTTTCAGATCGGATACAAGATTTGCCGCGGCCTTAATGTCTCCCTGCTTGTTCTCCTTGTTTCTCTGCTGAATGATTTCCACAAAATTCTGATGCTGTTTCAGATGACCGAGAAAACCGGAGTACTGAAACTTCTGCATAATTTTTTCTTCCAGACTGAAATGATCTTTCGTATACTGAACGGCACCTTTGATGATTGATCTGAAAATTTCTTCTCTTTTATTGGAGACAAGAGTCTTACTGGCATAATCCAGTTCTACAACCATTTTGATAAGCCAGATATGCTGCAGATCTATAATCGGAAGTCCGATGCTCAGGTTGTACATATGCCAGATGCTGCTTATGGAATTGTAAAGGTTGTCACTGATGATTTCCTTGACCTGTGTGGAGTTGGTAATCTTATTGTAAAGAGCGGCCTGCGCCTTGTCAATTGTGATCTGATTGTTTTCAATCAGAAACTTAAACCAGTCATTGTATTCATTCGTGCTGTTGACCAGAAAATGTCTGTAATCCGTATCTTCTTTCTGAATATGTTCCGCAAGCCAGGTCCACAGAAATTCAATAAGTTCCCTTCTTTCATTCTTATCCAGTTTTTC
>DAORDI010000093.1:2240-18538 GCA_035345895.1 Leptospiraceae bacterium | reverse complement strand
TTTTTAGCATCGTACTGATTTCTTTTCTACTTTACTTTCTTTTGCGTAAGGTGAGTTATAAAAACGATCAGTTTTGTTTTCTACTGTCATTTCTTCTTCTGTTTCTTCCCAAATCTCAACAATATCTCCTTCCGGAATTATATCGATCGTTTTAGAATTCAAATTGGGTTCTTCTCTGAGTTTCAGCCCGCCTGCTGCTGTAACAATATAATACACAGTAAAAAATTCTTCCGGTGCCGGACTTTCTATGTAAGATGCGTTGACGGCAGTTGAATCTGATTTTATTTGAGGAACGTGTTCCTGTTTTTTACAAAATGAAAGGAGAATAAATAAAACAAAAAGTGATTGCCGAATCTGCATAAACACCCTCTGAATTAACCTGCCTGCCCGTACTTTGAAATATAAAAGGAATCAGTAAGATTAAAAATCAGGTATTCTTTTATTTTTTATTTTTAATAATGTTTCCGAGCTCCGAAAGATTTGTCGGAAGAATATCTGCTTTGGCCTTTTTATTCTCTTCCTGAATTTCCTTCAGAACCTCAGCCCTGTGCACTGATACATTTTTAGGAGCTTTGATGCCAAGTTTGACCTGATCGCCCTTGATTTCGACTACAACTATCTCAACTTCCTCACCGATCAGAATGGACTGATTGAGTCTTCTTGCAAGAACTAACATCTGATTGTCCTGAAAAAGAAAACAGATTCTTTCCGCATTCTGTCCAAATTATTCATTAAATTTTCATTATAAGACAAATCGCTGTTCATTTCTCCGATTCCTCTGTGTCCAGAATCAGTCTGCGGAGAGGATGATTTTCGTCCCTCGAAATAAACTGCTTGGCAATTCTTGTATCAGGATGAATGAGTATCGGACCTTGCAGGTTGGCAGTCATTTTTTTCGGATCTGAAGCAGGAATCGTGACAATCAGAAACAGAACTGCATTTTCCACTGAATTCAGACCGATTGTTTTCAGTTCGGTGGGCGGTATGAGCGGTTTATAATCAGTTAAAAAAATATGGGGCTGGATCAGTACAAATGCCAATTCAGGATCTTCGAGTGACTGAAGCCATTTGAAAACAGTATCAGGATTCTCTTCGATGACAGCAAAGGATCTGTTCTGATCAAAACCGAACAGACCCTCCGGGAAATCTACAATCTGTCTTTCATCAATCTGAATTTTCCCGAAAGGTTTACTGTCAATTTCCCTCATTATTTCAGAAAGTCCAGAAGAGTCGGACGGATAATCCTGGAACCGATATTCAATGAATAAGAATGAACGGTTTCCAGCCATTTCAGATTCATAATCGCTTCCGGGAAATCCACTCCCTCATTATTGGAAAGAAGTTCAGACATGAATGTCTTGTCAAATGCAACTCTTTCCGCATGGTTTTCCACACGGTTCTGTTTTGCACCGACCTCAGTTCTGTAACGCAGAATATTTTCAAGAGCTGAATCAATATCTCCCAGATCCTTTCCTCCGATTCTCTGCTGATCCTTGGATGTGAGATCATTTCTGAGCTGAATCAGCACATCGAAGACAGAGAGGCCGGAAACTGTTGCTGTCTTGGAAAAATTATTCGGAGGTTCAGATCCTTTCACTTCAATCAGTCCTAGATCCTTTAGAACGGTTCCGCCTTCAGAATCCTCAAGCCAGATCTGATGGGGAGTTGTGCTTGTCAGACTGATATTGTCATTACCCAGTTTTGTTGCTTTTACAGCCACTGGTGCAGAGTTGATCTTGTCGATGACATCGTCCAGTCTGTCTCCTGCATGAACCAGAATTTCCACTCCGTCCACTTTGATTTTCATTTCAGAAGCAGCAGAAAACCCGGAAGAATCAGTGCCGCTAGTGACACTCATATTTGTACCCCAGAAAACCTTGTTTCCAGGAAGAGTGACGTTGATGTACTCCCCTTTTTCAATCTCACGGAGCTGTTCACCGATATCTCCGCGATACTCTACTCCGATGATTTTTTCTTTTACGGATACGCCTTTGAGTCCCTTCTCTTTTGCTTCAAACGCTTCAAATGGCGCTCTGTCGATTCTGTGTCCGCCGAAAACGTACTGACCTGTCGCATCTCTTGCATTTGCAATATCTACAATTGCTCTTAAGTGCTCATCGATTTCTCTTCCGATGGATTCTTCAAGTTCAAAACCCTTGTCTCCCTGGTAGATTCCGTTGGAGGCCTGAACTGTAAGTGTTCTTACTCTCTGAAGTATATCAGTCACCGATTCAAGTGCACCGTCAATCTGGTCAAGTCTCGCCTTTCCATCATTCAGGTTCTTTTCAAACTGACCGAGTTCATGTACTCTGGATCGGAAATAGATTGTATTAGTCGCAATTCCGGGATCATCAGAAGGTCTCTGTATTTTGATTCCAGTGCCGATCTGA
The DNA here is from genome assembly GCA_035345895.1 of Leptospiraceae bacterium. Lineage (GTDB taxonomy): Bacteria > Spirochaetota > Leptospiria > Leptospirales > Leptospiraceae > DAORDI01. Next base: position 16,148 of record DAORDI010000093.1, on the reverse strand, counting down.
TTCTGCACTTCATCGAGTCCCTGTTCATGTCTCTGTAGATTTCTGATCAGTGAATTGTTGGACATCTGTCCTGTGATTCTCATAATTACCTGCCTAACCTGTTGATAATGACATCGAGCATTTCATTCTGTGTATTCATCATTCTTGCCGATGCGTTGAATGACTGCTGAAACTGGATCATATTGGTCATCTCTTCGTTTATATTGACTCCCATAATGGACTGTCTCAGATTTTCATATTCTGTAATGACTGCATTTCTTGTATCGAGCTGCATTTTGGCTTCTCTTGCCTCAGTTCCTATCTTTGCAATGATGGAAGAATAAAATTCTCCGAAAGACTTGCTGTATTCCACCATCACGGGTTTTTCCCTGAGACTGGCCGCCATCAAAAGTGCATTCGCTCCGTCCTTGTGCCAGTTTGCCTTGTTGTAGTCACCGCTTCCGTCCAGATCCTTTCCGCGAGCTGCAGCAATGCTCTGAACATTATTCTGTATCTCATCGGACACTTTCACGAATGAAGCCGGATGAGTATAAGGAGTCAGAGTAATGTCTTCTCTTTTGGCCTGAAGTTTGCTGTATTCTCCGGTCTTGCGGTAGTCAAAAGAACCTGCCGCCCCGCTTCCGTTCAGAATTCCAGTCACGCCTACAAGGAGCTGACCGGAATCTTCCATATGACGTATCATAAAAGAGGTTCTTGGGCTTTCTGCATTTGCAGTGGCCTTCAGTGTCAGCTGGCTGTCCTGATTCAAGGATGCAGTGATTCCTGTCTTTGCTCCGTTGATTCTTCGAATCACATCGTTCAGAGTATCATCTTTGGAATAATTGATGAGTGCAGGAGTATGTTTTGCATCTGTTCCGTGAAGAGTAATCGTTCCTTCTATTCCAATCGGTCTGTCCGCATTTACTGAAGTCCTTCCGGAAACCCTGTAGACAGCAGTGATGTCGTTTACACCATCTCCGTTCGAATCATACTCTCCAAAGGAATTGGTCGCAAGATTCTTCTCTTCAAAGAAATTCAGATTAGTCTTTCCGTTCAGACCGAATCCGTCTTTATGAATTGAGTTGACTGTATCTTTCAGATTGACCGCGAATGTATCCATCTGCGCAATTTTTTCAGAGAGAACAAAATCCCGGACTTCAATCACTCCCTGAATTCTTCCGTTTTCGAGGATGACTCTCTCGTCATTGTGCTTCCAGTACAGATCCTGCTTTCCTTCGTACTCAGCATTTCCTTTCATTATAATTTCATTTTTTTTGGAACCCTGAACGAGAATCTGCTGACCGATGAAAATCATAAACTCATCCCTGTCACTTCTTCCTATGGAAAGATCCACAAGCCCGGAAAGCTCTTCCACGATCTTTTCCCTTCTGTCGTAAAGATCGTTCGGATTGTCTCCCATCGCTTCCGCCTTGGTAATCCGTTCATTCAGAACCCTCACCTGTTCAGAGAGACCGTTCAGAAGATTTGTCTTGACTTCCACTTCCTTGTCTGCCTGATCCTTGAGCACAGAAAGTTTTCTGAAAGTGTCTTCAATCCGTGAGGAAAGGCCGATTGCTTTTTCTTTCACTACAGAACGCTGAGCGCTTTCCTCAGGATACTTGGAGAGTTCTTCCAGTGAAGACCAGAACTGATCCATATGATTTCTCAGTGTAACTCCGCCAGGCTCGCCGAAAATCACTTCCACCTGATGCAGGTATTCCTGTCTTGCACCCCAGTAGTTCTTTTCAGTATTCGTTTCCGCAATTCTGTCATCGAGAAACATATCACGGATTCTTTCCACCTCAGTGACGCTTGCCCCCTGCCCGATCTGACCTGCGATCATCGCACGGTTCAGAGAAGGTTCATAAATCGGATCATTTGTACCGATATTTACTCTCTGTCTTGCATACGATTTATTGTCTGCATTGGAAATATTATGACCTGTTGTATGAATGCCCTGCTGCTGTGCCGCAAGGCCTCTTTTGCTCAGTTCTATACCGGAAAATGTGGATCCCATTTTTTCTCCTAAGCCTTTGTATTGATGACTACATTTGTACGGGGTTTGGAAGTGTTGAGTCCGGAATCATATCCGTCATAACCTACTTCCTGCACTCCTGCGGAAGCCACTTTCAGTGCTTCCATGGAAAGCTGAAAAATTTCCTGCTTAGCTTTCAGAAGTTTTTCATTCACTTCCACTTTTTCCCGCAGATCAGTGACGACTTTTCTTAGGTCGTCTGCGAGACTGATATATTTCGGTTTTTCCTCTTCTTCGAGGTTTTCTAAAAAATCAGTCAGTGTAATGGATTCTGATTTTGGACTGATTTTCTTTTCTGTAAAAACCTTGCTCATTGCATTTTTTCTTCTGGACTCTATTTCCACTGCAATGGAGAGAAGATGGCTGATCTGTTTTGTCGCCGCCTCCAGATCTTTGCCCTTTGACTGCAGGATGCTGTCCTTCTTGTTGGATTCCAAAAGCAGAAGGCTTTTGTAAACTGAAATCTCTTCTTTCAGAATGTATTCCAGATTGTTCTGTGTTTCTTCCTGCATCTGAAGCATAAATCTTCTCCTCAACGTGAATTCGGTTTTCGCAAATTCAGTGTTTGCTTTTGAAAAAAGCGGAAAAAAGTCATATCTGCCCGGAAGATCATCATTTTCCCTATCCAGAGTTTATCCGATCTTTGGAGCAGTCAGCACAACGCTGTTATACACTTTATCCTTATTTAACATCGGCATTTTTAGGATTCTATCGAGTATTTTGGTTCAGATTTTCGAATTTTCCCATCTGTAATAGAAAGAATCATTGCAGAATAAGACAACACAAGAAAACCAATGGTATAAACAGAAAAAGCTGTGAGAATGCAGGTAAACTGATCGTAATTCAGAAGAATTGCCATCATTGTCGCAAAAGATACAAGAATAAACAGCACGGAACTGGAAAATGAAACGATCGGCACCATTTTCAGCAACTGTATTTTTGTCTGTTCAGAATTGAAGATTTTTTTGATGAGAATAGATATAACAATCGACGGCAGTATAGAAAATAAGATCAGAAATACAGTCTCCAGGAATAGGATCTGTTCTTCAAGATTTCCGCTCGACATTCCTGATTTTTCAGGCTCTCGCTCTCTGCATTTTCCTTCTGTAAATGAATGCTGCTGCAAAAATTCCGCCTGCGATCAGATACAGTGATTTCACCAAATTCATATTTGAGATGAAATTTCTAGCCTGTTTATTTTCCATTCTGGACAATGGTATATGAGTGGCAAGAGGTCCATCCACTCCGTTGAATTCAATGAATTCTTTGAATTTGATGACATAGGAATATTCAGGATTCATTATCACATCCTGAGATGGATTGAATTTTTTCTTTTCTAATCTGGTATTTTCTGCTTCCAGACGGATGACATCATCCGAGAGCGCCTGGAGTTTAGACTCCAGACGCGCTCTTTCTATCACTCCGCTGCCGCCTAGAATCGTGCTGTACATCAGTGCAAACACGATTCCGAAGGCAAATAGAATTTTGGTTCTGTCCTTAAGCCACATTGACGTTGTAAAAAGCCGCCTTTCCTTTATAAACTGCAGATGAACCGAGTTCTTCCTCAATTCTGAGAAGTTCGTTGTATTTCGCAACTCTGTCTGTTCTGCACAGTGAACCAGTTTTTATCTGACCTGCATTCATTGCAACAGCAATATGAGAGATGGTAGTATCTTCTGTCTCACCGCTTCTGTGACTCACCACGGCAGTGTAGCCTGCCTTCTGTGCCATTTCAATTGCCGCAAGTGTTTCAGTCAAAGTTCCGATCTGATTGACCTTGATGAGGATGGAATTTCCGATTTTTTTCTCGATTCCAGTCTTCAGCTTGCCCACATTTGTTACAAAAAGATCATCACCGACCAGCTGAACCTTGTCTCTCAGCTGTTCGCTGAGTGCCTTCCAGCCAGTCCAATCATTTTCGTCCAGACCGTCTTCTATTGTGATCAGAGGGTAGTCCTTGACGCATTTTGCATAATATTCAATCATCTCTTCAGATGTTTTTTCGGAAATATCAGCCTTGTTTTTGGACTTTTTCCCCATCACATATTTTTTCTTTTCCTTGGAGTACAGTTCACTTGCTGCAGCGTCAAGACCAAGCAGAATATCCTTTCCAGGCTTGAATCCAGCTTTTGTGATTGCTTCCAAAATGACTTCAAATCCTTCCTGGTTGCTCTTCAGATCAGGTGCAAAACCGCCTTCATCACCAACTGCAGTATTGTAGCCTTTTCCTTTCAGAACAGTTTTCAGAGTATGAAAAACCTCCGCTCCCATTCTGAGTGCTTCAGCGAATGTTTTAGCTCCTACAGGAAGAACCATAAATTCCTGAAAATCGACATTATTGTCTGCGTGAGCTCCCCCATTGATGATGTTCATCATCGGAACAGGAAGTTCCTTGGCAAAATTCCCGCCGATGTATCTGTACAGAGGAAGACCGGAATAAATTGCCCCGGCTTTCGCCGCAGCCAAAGAAACTCCTAAAATTGCATTTGCGCCCAGAGTCTTCTTGGAAGGAGTTCCGTCTTCCTTGATCATCAGATCATCCAGTTTGGTCTGATCCAGAACATCCTTTCCGACGAGCACCTTGGAAAGTTTATCATTTACATTCTGAACCGCCTTCAGCACTCCTTTTCCGGAATACCTTTTTTTATCCCCGTCTCTGAGTTCCACTGCCTCATATTCCCCAGTGGATGCCCCGGATGGAACTGCTGCCCTTCCCAATATGCCGTTTTCCAAAACTACATCCACTTCCACCGTAGGATTCCCTCTGGAATCCAAGATTTCCCTTGCTTTGACTGACTGAATTGCAGAACTTTTCAAAATGCAGTTCCTCCTTTTTTTATTTAATGGCTTTTGTAAAAATCATTTTTCCGGCGGCCGTCTGAATGATTGATGTGACGGATACCTTCACTTCCTTGCCTACGAGGTGTCCCCCGTTTTCAATGACCACCATTGTACCGTCTTCGAGATATCCGATCCCCTGATTTTCATCCTTTCCTTCTTTGATGACCTGAATTCCAAATTCTTCTCCAGGCAGTACAACAGGCTTCAGTGCATTCGCGAGATTGTTCAGATTCAGAACTTTCACGCCCTGCAGTTCTGCGACCTTGTTCAGATTAAAGTCATTCGTAACCACCTTGCCCCCTGTATCCCTGGCAAGTTTGATCAGCTTTGCATCCACTTCACGTGTATCCGTATAATCCTGATAAGTGATCTTCACTTCTATGCTGCCTTTTCTCTGAAGTTTGTTCAGCATATCGAGACCTCTTCTTCCTCTCGCCCTCTTGATCGGGTCGGAGGAATCGCTGATGAGCTGAATTTCACGGAGAACGAAGTTCGGAAGAATCAGAGGTCCGTCGATGAAATGAGTCTCTGCAATGTCGAGTATCCGTCCATCTATAATGACGGATGTGTCGAGAATCTTATCTCTGACATCTTCCTTTTTTTCTGCAGTAAATGCACGCACCGGAGTTCCGCCGCCTGCCGAACCAAATACAGCCAGACCGGGCTTCAGGAAAAATCTGTATCCGATCCTAGCACCCAGATAACCGAGAACACCATAGAAAAGAAAATTAATTCCTGGAGAATGCAGAAAGTCAAACAGTTTAGTAATAAAGAATGCACTTGCGAGACCCAAAAAAAGACCGAAGGTTACGCAGATTGCAGGCTCTCCGTCAAAATCGAGTCTGTCCTTTGATTCCAAATACAGAATGACTGCAGTGGCAATGCAGACCAAAGCACTGAATATTGTCGGCTGCAGCCAATGTCCATAAGAATAAAACAGGGCACCGAATGTTACCCCGGAAGTGATAAGGCAAAACAAGGCCTTATATAATAAATCCATACTCAAATCCTTAATATAATCTGAGTTTAGCGAAAATTAATCTTCGATCGGTTCTTCTTTTTCAGGTTTTTGAATTAAGGTATTCTCCTGTCCCTGCACAGAATTTGCCAGAATATCGGATACGATATTGCCGGCTTCTTCAGAGGGAACTCCTTTGCTCAGCGCAATTTCAGTCTTTACAAGATTATATGCACTTTCGTAGAGTTTCCGTTCCATGATCGAAAGCTCTTTGCCATTCGCCCTTCGGAAGAGATTTCTGCAGACATCCGCCACTTCATAAATGGAACCGGATTTAATTTTGTTCATATTGTTCTGATAACGAACCTTCCAGTCTTCTTCCGTATCTATCTCATCCTTGCTGAGCAGATTCAAGACTTTCTTAATATCTTTTTTGGGGATAATTCCTCGAATGCCGACCTGTTTGGCTTTCTCAACTGGAATCATAACTTTCATTTTTGTGCTCTGGATTTCGAGGCTGTAACAGTCACGCTTTTTACCTAAGATCAGCTTTTTTCCTATCTCGGTAATTGCCCCCACACCATGCATTGGATAAACAACATAATCCCCGACTTTAAATTCTGGCTCAGAAATACTCAGGCTCCTAAAAAAAATTCCGTTAAACTCATTTCTGATTATGAGACAGAAATTTGTTATGTCAAGCAAAAAATTCCTTAGACTCGATTTTTTTCAATTCTCACTGAAAAACTGCAAAATCTTTTCGGCTTCCGATCTGTCAGGAATTCTGCCCGCCCCTGCCTGCATATTCTCTGAAAGATGAGATGTTTTCGATGTGGCAGGGATGATGCAGGTGACTTCCTTTCTATGAAGGATAAACTTCAAAAGAAGGCCGGCAATGGAATCTGACTGAAAATCCTTTGCGAATTCAGGAACGGACTTCCCTTTGAACCGTCTGAAAAGATCTCCCCCTTCGAACGGTCTGTTGACTAGAACGGCAATTCCCTTTTCTTCAGAAAGGGGCAGAATTCTTTTTTCTGCCTCCCTTTCCTGAACAGAATACGGTATCTGAATGAAATCAATCTTTTCCGACTTCATTATCTTTTCCATTTCCGGAAAAGCAGATCTCACATAATGAGTAATTCCAATATATTTGATTTTACCTGATTCTTTCAGTTCCCGGAGAGTTTTTATATGAGTTTTCCAATCCAGAAGATTGTGAATTTGAAAGATTTCGATTTTCTCTGCCTGAAAACGATGAAATGATTCTCTGATCTGATTCTTTCCGGAAGATTCCCCCGATGTCCAGACCTTTGTGGCATAAATGAATTTTTCCCGTCCAAGCTTCTTCCCGAGGATTCCTGAAATTTTTTCTGAATTCCCGTACATTGGAGAAGAATCGATGAGCTTTCCTCCCTTTTCCTGAAAAAGAGCGAGCAGTTTCTCCAGTTCGGAAAAAGAAGATGATTTTTCGGAAACATCAAATGTCTGCCAGGTTCCGATCCCAATTACAGGGATTTTTTCTCCTGAGGACGGAATGATTCTTTCCTGCAACCCTTTCTCCTTCGTTTTTTCTGCGGAGAGTCCCGTCAGAAACAGACCGGCCGCTCCAAACAGAAAATTCCTTCGTTTCAGCGCCCCTCCACTTCGAGCCATTTGGTAAACTTCACTATGATCCTGACAATGATGTAAAACGCCAAGGATGCCGCGAAAGCATAAATATGATGTTCCTTGTAAAGAGGAAGTCCGACGGTCATTCTTTCCGGTTCATTGAAATAGATGAAAATAATGTCATAGATCAGGAACATTACTGCAATTCCTGTCAGACTGGGATACTCCCTTTTCAGAATGTTTCTGAAGGAAAATACAAGGTCTGCTTTTTTAAATTTGGAAAATGCAGGGATGACCGCAGGAGTGGAATCTGCCCAGTTCAGATACTTTGCACCGAATTTTGTGCGGAGGAAATGCTCTTCTGTGTACATGATTCTTTCGTAGTACATCCAGTAAAAAAGAATGAAAATCAGTGAAAAAGCTATGCTTTTTATGAACAGGACTATCCCGAAAAACATCAGAAAGTTCCCCAGATACAGAGGATGTCTCACCATGGAATAAATACCAGACTGATTGACAGTCTCCGCTACCTGCTTTTTCGTATTTCTGCCGGAAGTTTTTTCAGGAGCATACCCGATTGTATAACATCTTACAAAAAGACCCAGCAGACTGACAATCAGTGCAGGAATTGACCAGTAAAGATGAGAGGAATAGTTCCCGCCTGCATATTTATAACCTGGAACAAAAAATGCGGAAATGATGAGTATTACAGAAGGTACATAACTTCTCCACCTGAATAAGAAACTTCCCTGCCTGTCAAATTCTTCCATTAAAGCCATTGTAAAACTCCCTAAAAAAACTAGTTGTATAAACTGCCTCAATTAGGGAATTATTAAAATATGGCGAATGAATCTTTTATACAACCGAACCATATATATCCGTTTATGTGGTTTATGGATCTGAGTCTGAAAGGGCTCCTCAAGGCAGTTCACAACATTGAAGACGTAATTGTTTCAGAAAAAGACAGGGAAATGCTGAAATCACTTCAGAAAGAAAGGGTGATTTTCATATCCAATCATCCGTCCACAAAAGAACCTCCCATCAGTTACCTGATTGGAAACCTTATGTACAGCAGATTCTATTATATGGCATCCAGAGAAGTTTTCGACTGGGCAAACGGAGCAGTAGGAAAGGTCATTCAGTCCATTGGGGCATTTTCCGTAATTGCAGGAAGTGCTGACAGAGAGTCGCTGAAAATGACAAGGTCAATACTTGCAAAACCGGAAGGCAAACTGGTTCTTTTTCCCGAAGGTGAACCGACTGGAGGAGAAAATGACAATCTTCTTCCATTTCAGCCCGGCGTGACACAGCTTGGGTTCTGGGGATACGAAGATGCAGTCAAGACAGATCCTAAGGCAGACATACTGATTCTTCCCGCATTCATTAAATACAGGTTCAGTGAAAGCACGGAAAACATCCGTAAGGACATTGACAGTTCCCTTTCCAATATGGAAAGGAGACTCGGGATAGGAAAGGCAGGAAAGACTCTGGTGCACAGACTTTTCTCAATAGGCAAAAGGCTTATGGAGAAAAATGAAATAGAATACGGAATCAGACCCGATGACAATCAGAGTTATGACTACCGCATCGGCAGACTGAGGCACACGATCCTGGATGATGTAGCAGAAAAACTCAGTCTGAAAAAATACAATAAGGATGCAAATGCAATCGACAAGCTTCGGTATGTCCTGTCCACTCTTGAACTGGTTTCCATAGGTGCACCCGATCCAAAAAATGAACTTCCTCCCGCAGACAAGGCAAAATGGGGAAGAAAAGTATGCCAGAAAGTATATGATTTCATTACAATTCAGACAGCGTATCTGGATTTTGCATCTGCCGAAAGAGTGTATGAATGGATATACCGATTTGAAAATGAAATGTTCGGGTCATCGAATCCTAGACCTTCCAAAGCCTATATCAGTTTTGCACCGGCAAAACATCTTGCAGAATACTACACTCAGTACAAATCTGCAAAGAGCAAAAAAGAAGTCGTAGAAAGTCTGACTCATGAAATGAAAGAAAGCATACAGAAGCTTCTGGATGAAGAAGTGAGCAAATCATTCCCTATATTTCCTGCGGAGTTTAAATTCTGAAGATGAATGCGACTGTGCTCCAAAAAATATTTTCAGCACTTGCCTTTGCTGCGGACAAGCACAGAGGGCAGAAGAGAAAGGATACTCTGGGATCTCCCTATATCAATCATCCGATTGAAGTGGCGGAGAGACTGGTTCATTTCGGCGTCGAAGACCCGAATGTTCTTCAGGCTGCAGTACTTCATGATACAGTCGAAGACACGGAAGCGACTGAGGAAGACATTCTTGTCATGTTCGGAAACAAGGTTATGTCCATCGTAATGGAACTTACGGATGACAAGTCTCTTTCCAAAAAAGAAAGAAAGCAGAGACTGATTGAAAAGTCGGAAAAGTTCTCGCTGGAAGCTAAGCTTGTCAAACTGGCCGACCATACATGCAATCTTCATGATATTGCAGTGAGCACTCCTCGGGACTGGAGTGATGAAAGATGCATGGAATATGCTTTCTGGTCGTCGGAAGTCATCAAAAACTGCAGATCTGTAAATGAAGGACTGGAAAAGGAATATGACAGGGTTCACGGTCTTGTTCTGAAAAAGTTTTCAGGAATCAATCTTCATCTGACGGAAGACTGAATTTTTCAATGCACGGAAAACCGGGTACCCCCTGCTTCTGCCCCGCCTGCGGAAATAAGACACTGTATGCAGAAGAAGGCAAAAAATTCGAATGCACTGACTGCCGCTTCATATTCTTCAAAAATGTTGCGAGTGCTGTCGGAGTGATCCTGGAACATCAGAAGAGGATTCTTCTGATTACAAGGGCAAGAGATCCCGGAAAAGGACTTTATGACGTTCCCGGAGGATTCTGTGATGAATGGGAGACTCCCGAAGAAACTGCCGGAAGAGAAATCAAGGAAGAACTGAATCTGAATGTTTCAAATTTTCAGTATCTGGCATCCTTTCCAAACCGTTATTTATATAAAAATATACTGTATCACACAATGGATATGATATATCTCTGCAGGCTGGGTTCTGCAGAAGGGCTTAAGCTGGAAGAAGAGGAAGTTCATCATTTTGAATGGTTTTCAAAAGAGGAAATTCCTCTCGAAAAGATTGCATTTCCCTCCATACGGAAAGCACTGTCTCTTTACATTGACGGCAGCTCTTTCTGAAATAGAAGGATTGACCTTTTATCCGATCAGGGGCAGGTCTATGGAACTGCCTTTTGGATTCTGTCGTCTCCCTTCGGGTTATTGTACTCCAGAGTCTTTTGATCGGTCCAGCCTGGAGAAAAATCTTTTCCGACGGAAGTCGCGACTGCCTGCTTCTTTTTTGTCTTCAGATCATAGATAAAAAGAGTAAACTTTTTCTTGAGAAGAGCATTTGCTCTTTCCACATCAAATATCAGAGGATAGTCACTGAATGCAATTTTTTCTTTTTCGGGATTCAGGGCAAATTCCTTCGAGTGAAGCCGAAGGCCGGTCAGATCAAATTTTGTAATCTTAAAAGTGCCCGAATCAATTTTGGAAATTACATCAATGCCTGCAGTAAAACCGGAACTGATCCAGAAATGACCGTCTGAAGAAGAAAGAAGTTCGGTAAAAGGGCAATTATCATTACTTTTTATCCCAAGTTCCTTTCCATTGAACACTTTTACAGCCTTTTCTTTTTTTTTCAGAGTTACTGTGCATACGCCTGACTTGACTTCTGATTCCACAGTATACTGTGGGTCATCTGCACTGATGACTGAAGACAGAAATACTGTAAGAATTACTGCTGATTTAAACGCAGAGTCTTTCATCTTATTACCTTCCTGTTCTTCAGTATTTTCACTGAGATACTGTTTGAAAGCAAAAAACTTCAGGCATATCTGCTGAACTGGAAGAATATTTACAGAAAGATTCATTTCATTTTATATCCGGATTTTCTGTCCTATTTCACTCGTCCAGAAATCAATACATTATAAGACAAATATAGTATAAAATTACTTGACAGATTTCCTGAAGTTTCACAAGCCTGACTCCTCCTCCCCTTCCTGTAAAACTGCAGTCAATGCTGAATCAGCTGTCGGAAATACGGGGATATTTACAGCACTCTGTTCAAGTCTGCAGTGAACAGGGTCGGCAGAAACGTAATACAGACCCAGTCATCAGAAAAGATTCGACAGATGACTGCAGGCAGAATTCATTCCCGGCATTTTAGAACAATCAGCCAGGCCCAGAGATCTGAAAATCTCATATCAATACTTTTTTTTCGTTGAAAATTGTATTCAACAGTGTCCAATGAATTATGCGACTGGTCTTATTACTGCTTTCTGTCGGCTTTTTTTTCGGCTGTATAAAAAGAAGCACAGGACTGAAATTTCTGCTTCCGCAGACAGCTCTCAATAAAAGGCTCTCCAGCGAAAAGGAGCTGAAGAGTTTTAAATTTTTGGATATATCCCCTCCTGTCTCTGCAGTCATTTCAAATTCCGCAATCAGTGCAGATATTCCCTCCAGTGTTTCGCTTGCTGCCCTGGCACCGACTCTGGAAATTACCGGCACCTCCATTCTTGCCGACGGAAAAGTGCAGGAAAACGGGAAGACCAACAATGATTTCCGCAAGCCGGTGAGTTATTCAATACTCGCAGAAGACGGTTCAAAATCGGACTATACTGTTACACTGAACAATACCGGGTTCAGTATTCTGGGAAGTTCCGGAAATGTAAACATCACAGGGTTGAGTGCATCAGATGCCGCTCTGGAAATGTACTATGATACAAGCGGGAATTACTTCAGCGCCTTTGACAGCAACACCAAAATCGGAACCGTCCTTCCAAACACGACAAACTTTGCACTCAGCTTTAAATCTATGCCGACAGGAAAGACCTGTTCTCTGACTGCAGGTACTACATCAGGAATACTTTCCTCTGATGTAAGTTTTTCAGTGAACTGTGTTTCCGGGTACCTTGTGGGAGGCAAAATTCTGTCCCGACTTTCCACATTCACAGTCGGAGCAAATTCAGCTTCAGTAACTACAGTTGCCGGCTCAATGCCTCCCGCAGCATCACCGGGAACTACTGACGGAATCGGAGGAGCTGCCCGACTCAGTACACCGGTCGGAGTCACCTCAGACGGAAAGGATCTTTACATTGCAGACTCAGGAAATCACTGCATCCGAAAATATGAAATTTCCACCGGAAATGTGACGACTTTGGCAGGACTCTGCGGAACCTCCGGCACTGCAGACGGAACAGGGACCTCAGCAAGATTCAACTTTCCTATCCAGATATCTTCTGACGGAACAAATCTTTTTATCTGCGACAGAGCGAATAATATGATACGTAAAACAGAAATCAGCACAGGCAATGTCACAACACTCATCGGTTCAGGGGGTGCATCCGGAGATCAGAACGGGATTGGAACTTCAGCCAGAATCAATTTCCCGAACGGAATCACTACCGACGGAAATTATCTCTATATCAGTGACAGAGGAAACAATAAGATCAAGAGAATGATGATTTCTTCAGGAGTCGTCACGACGGTTGCAGGAGACGGAACTCCTGCTTCCGTTGACAGCGCAAACGGACTGACGGCAAGCCTGAATGTGCCCTGCGACTCTGTCTCTGTCAGCGGAATTCTCTACTTCGTAGACTGCAATGGAAACACTCTCAGGAAAATTCAGCTGAGTTCTCCCTTTCCTGTCAGTACAATTGCAGGAAGCGGAGCAGCCGCATCGATTGACGGAACAGGTCTCAGCGCCTCATTCAACAATCCGCATGGAATTGAAACAGACGGAACAAATTTATTCATCACAGAATATAATGGAAAAAAAATACGAAGAGTGGGCATATCCGGACTGAACACGGTCACTCTGGCCGGTTCAGCAGGCTACCAGGACGGAACAGGCACAGGTGCATTCCTGGGAAATCTTGGAGGAATCACTACCGACGGGAACAGGCTCTATTTTGTTGATCCGACAAACCATGCTCTGAGACGGATCGACAATCCTCCTGACTGAGATGATCTGTATCTCCTCCCCTTTTTCCAGAAAAGTCTTCCCGTATTCTTCATTCAGAAAAAATTCAGGACCTTCCCGGCTTTCCCCTGCGCCCGATATTTTCAAAGAGCACCCAATCCTCAGACAGAAAATCAATGTATAATTATATAATATAGAATAAAATGAATAATTATACCAGAAGACTGATTGGCTTGCAGAAACAGACTTGGAATATCTTTAAAAATATAAATGAAATCGGATGCCCCGTCCTGTCTTTTTTCCCTTTTTGGAACTTTTTTTCTTAAAATGATTCAAAAAAAGGGAATCAGTAGAAAAATTATTGCAAAAAGAAAAAGGACAGACTGTAGTACCGGATATGAAACTGAGAAACTGTCTCCTGAGTGCAGCAGTTATTCTGTCTGCCTTAAACTGCCTGAAGGCAGACAAGTCTCCCTTTGACATCAGCAGCAAATCCCCCGT
>DAORDI010000093.1:0-2140 GCA_035345895.1 Leptospiraceae bacterium | reverse complement strand
TAAACTGCCTGAAGGCAGACAAGTCTCCCTTTGACATCAGCAGCAAATCCCCCGTGAGTTCAGGATTTGCAGTACTTAGCCTGCTGGGAGCATCATCTTCTTCAAAAAATCAAGCTTCAGAGACAGCTGCCCCAAGCAATATCAGCTATGGATCACAAAGTTCATTTAACTTGATTCCCGGAGTTGCAATTTCCTATAAACCCACCGTTACAGGCACAGTCGATTCCTGGAGCATCAGTCCTGCGTTGCCCACGGGACTGACATTCAATTCTCAGACAGGAGAAATCTCCGGAACTCCAGATGCTTTATCCTATCTTGCCTCCGGATTCCCTCTGACAACTTTTACTGTTGCAGCAATAAATTCAGGAGGCACGCAGAATTTTCTAATCAGTCTGAAGATACTGGCTTCGGGGGAAAATGTATGGACTGTCATAAGCGGAACAGCAGGGCAGAACATCGGAGTCAATCAAGGGAGTCTGACAGTGGATAATACTTCAGACACCACATCCCTGCTGATTTCAGGACTGATTTCTGGAAATTTTGACGGAGAAACAGATCCTTCTTCAGGAGCAGGCGCTGTCTTTGTCAGCAAGTATGATCTTAGCGGAAGCAGAACCTGGACCAAGATGCTGGGCGTTGCCGGTTTTCAGACTATCTCTGCAGGCATAAGGATCGACTCTTCGAGCAGCATTTTTGTAGGAGGATCCACATTCGGCAACCTGGACGGAAACACAATAGTCGGGAGCAAAAATATGTTCATTTCCAAATTCAATTCTTCCGGAACAAAACTCTGGACCAAAACAAGAGGTGCTGCCTCCTATGCGGAAGGCACTTCCATCTTCCTCGACAGTTCAGGAAACCCATATGGAACCGGATATCTCTCTGCACCGAGCCTCGACGGATTCACAAATACAGGCTGGGGAAGCAATGGACTGCAGGCCGTAAAATTTGATACGAACGGAAATTGGCTGACAACATCCGGGGTCGCCTCCAATACAGGAGCGCAAAATGTAGAAGGGTATGCAAGTACTGTACTTTCCACGGGCACTATTGTCATTGGGGGAATGTCCATGTCCTCAGGAAGGTGTGCTTCTGGAAACGGGGTACATACTCCTGTGATATTTCTCTTCAATACATCATTGACATATACAGGATGCGGAGCGGTCACCGCCGGATCGGATACATTTATTTTTGGACTGGAAAAAGACAGTTCGGACAGTATCTACGCAGTCGGATATACTGATTCAAATACATTCGACGGAATCACAAAAACATCTTCTGCCGGTACTGGAAAATATGATGGGTTTCTTGTAAAATTCAATTCTTCCGGAACTAGGCTCTGGACAAGACTGATCGGAGTCACAGGAAACACAGTCACAAGAGGCTTTGCCGTCACAGTCTCTTCAGATAATTCTATTTATCTGACTGGACTTACAAACGGAAACCTGTTTTCGGAAACACTGAACGGTACACAGGATATGTTCATCATCAAATACGATCAGAGCGGAACCAGGATCTGGACCAGGCTTATCGGGGCAGCAGGAACTGTCACACAAGGCAATGGAATAACATTTGATTCCAACAATACAATGTATGCCGCAGGAACCACAACGGGAGATCTGTTCGGAACAGTGAATCCGGTCAAACCCAATTCTGCAATGTTCATTACCCGTTTTGTGAGATGAAAAGGGAATATTGATTTTTTTGGAAGATCAGGCAAACTTAGGACAGCTGTAAACAGAGTCCGATGCATCAGTATTCTTAAATATTCAATAAAAATGAGAATCATTCCAGAAATTATTGCAAAAAAGAAGCCGGTCAGATGTAGTAGAGTGTATGAAGCTAGGAATCTGTATCCTGAAAACTCTGCCATTCTTTTTTGTACTGAACTGTCTCAAGGCAAACAAGTCTCCTTTTGATATCAGCAGCAAATCCCCTGTCAGTTCAGGTTTCGCAGTACTCAGCCTTCTCGGAATCGGATCTGCATCCAAAAGTCAGACCTTCCAGGTGACTCCGCCGAGCAATGTCAGTTACGGTGTGCAAGGTACCTTCAGGCTGATTCCAGGAGTGGCAATATCCTATAAACCCTCCGTGACAGGCACAGTGGATTCCTGGAGCATCAGTCCTGCACTGCCCACCG
>DAORDI010000092.1:0-18607 GCA_035345895.1 Leptospiraceae bacterium | reverse complement strand
TCTTCTTCACTCATTGTATGCGCAAAATGTTCCTGATGGAATTCCAGAAAGAGGAATCTGTTTCTCAGCAGAACTGCTACCTCATAAGCCCAGTCTTCTCTGTCTCGACGGACAGATTCGCTGACTTCTTTTGTATAGTAGTCCCTCAGTGCTTCCACGCCATAATGCACGTGCCTTGCTTCATCAGAAATTACATTCTTGAGAAGTTCGCGAAGAAGAGGTTCATTTGTAAACTTATAGAGAAGACCGAATGCCCCTAGAGCGAGCCCCTCAATCATAATCTGCATTCCCAGGAATTTCAGATCCCAGTCGCTTGTGGAAGTCAGTGCATGTATTATAACATACAGATTATCATTAACCTTATAAAGTTTGTCCAGTTTTTCCACAATATACTTCTGGAAAACTTCCACGTGACGGCCTTCATCCATTACCTGAGTTGCACCGTACAGTTTAGCATTCATCCAGGGAGTAGCCTCTACAGTAATTCCTGCTGCAAAAAGAGCACCTTGTTCTCCGTGAAGAAACTGAGAAAGCATAAGTGAAATCAGGCTGTGATTCAGCTTCCCTCTCGTTTTTTTATCAGTCTTATTATAAACTTCTGTACCATAGACTGGATTCAGTTTTTCCGGCAGGATAGGCTTTTCAGGATTGAACGGATCCACATCGGTGTTCCATGGCAGATCATCAGAATCCCACTGCCCTTTTTTGGCCTTCTTGTAAAGATTCAGGAATTCAGCATTCCCGTCATTTTTGTATTTCCAATCATAAAAAACCTTATGATGAGACTGGACCTGCAGTGTGTCGTTTCTGCCTTCATTGAGAATAAAACCTGAAAGAGCTGAAGGAAAAAGATCCTTTGCCACTTTTGGGTTTCTCATTACCATACCGCCCAACTCTGAAATGTCCTGAAATATGCTGCTCATATTGCCTCACTCGTTTTTTTAATCATTTTCTGCATACTGCTTTGCTGATGTGCATACTGCTTTTACGCATCGCAAATCCCAACATCCTGAAAGATCGGCAATCCATTGATTCCGATCACTGATCATTCGGACCGGCAACTGCCGCAAGGTTCAAAGAAGAGGTTCTCCTTTGTTTTATTTATAACGAATGATCGATATAAAATTAACAAGGGCTTCTAAAAAGTCAAGCAAGAATTAATTTTTTTATCCAAAAGCAGATTTTTTGAGAAACTGCTTACAAACTAAGCATTCTCGACTGAGAGGACTATCGAAAATGTGTAAAGTATAGATCAGAAGATTCATTTCCGTACATCATTAAGCTCTAAATGAGACATAATAAGGGTATCTTTTTCAGAATTCTTTAAGTCAGTGAAGCAATGCTGGCTCAAATACTTTATGTGACTAGAGTAAATTTGAGAAGACTTCTATGAACGACCTGAAGGGAATCGACAAAGGAAGTCGGACAAAAACGATCGTTTTGATTAAAGAAAAACGAATTCAAAAGACCACTGAAAAGAAAGCTGCAGAATAAAAATGATGAATCAGAAATGTATAATCATACCCTTGATAATTGGACCCATGTATGAAAAAAATTATTAACAGAGAATGACGTTCTATTTAAGGAGAATCGATTCATTCTTATTGAGTAAAAGACTGAAGCAGGGCTGTCTTATAACCTATAGAGTTTGCAAACTGAATATAATCAGATTCAATGGACGGCGGGTAACTTCCATTGCGTGACAGCAGCCAGAGGATTTCAGGAACAGGACTTCCAATGAGAGCATATCTGCAGTCTGTATCGATTTTTAAAATGTAGTAATCTGAAAAAAATAAAGGGAAAAATGAAACTTTTACGATGCCTGGTTTTTTTAAGGTAGGGATAATTCCAATCCCTGCTATATCGAAAACAGAACCGGATTTGGTAATTCCAGAATTTCTAACTGAGATTCTATTTGAATCAATGATTCCATATTCAGCAGTTACATTATATAATCCTGACTGGAAGCTGTTATCTATACGTTTGTATTCAGACCATTTTCCTAAGAAATTTTTTAGATCGATATTAGACTGTGCATACTGACTGAAAGCCGAGTCTGCAGCAAAGGATGCCAAACCGACTGTCAGTAAATTTTTATATACATTTCGGTTTTTGTTTTCCTTTTTACCAGTACAGCCAAGAAATAAGCCCAAAATACAAATCAGTATGAAATAAAGCATTTTCATTTTTTTTAAGTTCCTTTTAAAATCTCAGCTTACGCCTTCGGCTGCCTTCGGCCGCCTTCGGCTGCAGATGAGGGTTTTTGGCAGGAAAGTCTGGCGGTCGCTTGAGGGTTCGCAAATCTGAAAGCCGCTGTCTTTACTGATTCATTGCAGACGTTTAACTCTAATGCATCGGAAAAGTTACTGATTCTATGCATTATACTCCTTTTAAGCGAGCAGATAAAAATAATTCTAAAGCCAGACTGGGGTGTTCGATTTGAGAAGTTTTTTCCCGTTCCCAGTTACAGGGATACAAAAACCCGCACCTCCTGCATTAATTTTTACAGGATTCGCAGGAATTACGACTGCACATTTCATCCAGAAATTCTACTTACCGCCGACAGGAACCACAGGAGAAGCCCCTCCGCCGATAATCAAAGTCTGTCCCTTAAAGTTGGCAATTGCTGCAGGAAGCTCGCGCAGATACTGTGCTTCCGCTTCTGCTTTCATCAAAGGAATCATAGTAGGATTTGCCTGCATAGACTCGTTTCTCTTTTTTGCAGTGGCTACCTTGATTTCCTCTGTCTTTAATTCATTCTTTGCTTTCACAAGTTCATTTGCGGAAGCAACAATACTGTCAGCCGGAGTAATGTTTCGGATCAGAACCTGCGAAATTGTGATAGTGCCGTCCAGTTTTTCATCGGCCAAAGTTTTGATGATTGTTTCCTTGATTTCCTGTTCCATAACAGCACGATTGTCTGCCATATCCAGTGCCTCGTATTTTCGGGCAGACTTGTATATTGCATTTCTTGCAGAGTTGAAAATATAATTGTACATGAGATATGTATCACCGTCATGTGTCTCATGAAAAGACTTATTCTTGCTGTTGTAAATCTCGGCAACCTGAGTCTGATTGATATTATAAATTATCGTAGCATCAAAGTCTTTCATTGTGCTGTTGTCTTTTGCAAGCGGAGTCAGATCGTCAATCTTGACAGCAACTTCCTTTACAGGAAAAGTCATTACAGAACCGATAATGGTCTGATTGAAAGAACCGGGAAGAAGTTCTTCATTTTTCACCTGCTTGTCGAACCCTATTCGAAGTCCGACTTCACCGGTTTCAATACGGGTGCATCCAATGATGGAAAAAATCGCACCCCCAATAAAAGAATATTTCAAAATAGATTTCATAAAAATCTCCTTAATACTGTAATTACACAGCTGATTCGAACGGTAAGCGCAACGTTTATATGCAGCCGCTGCACAGCAAAAAATGTTTCCAGGACGATTATTCAGTGTCCTTTCAATTTAAGCAACCTTCTTTTAAGGAAGCTTTTAAAGCAGGTCTTTATGGGCTGACTTTGTACTGCTTTTCTGTCTCCTTCCGTTCAGCATCTTCATCGGTCTCAACTGAGATCTTCTGTCAAGCACTATTGCTGTGCCTCCCCATCGAAGTCTTTCCCGCAGACATTAAAATTTTGCTATCGCTAAATAAGCTTTGCTCAAGTTTGTAACTAGAGAATGAATGAAACGGATATCACAGACCCAATTTTAATAAATCGATTTAATCTAAAATTTAATAATAAATCGTTTGAAGAAAGTTTTAAGGAAAACTATTACTGGACTTCCTTAAGCATTCACCGATTTGCGATCCTTCTTGCAATTATTCTCTATGCACTGTTTGCATACCTCGATGTATGGATGTCCCCTGAATCAAAAGAAAAAATATGGTTCATCCGATTTGGAATTGTCGTTCCGATTTTAATACTTACTTTTATTTCAACCATTTTCCCTGTTTTCAGAAGAATAAACCAGTTGCTGTTCGCTTTTACAAGTGTATCACTTGGACTTGGAATTGCAGCAATGATCGGAATTGCAAAAGAAAGTGAATTGGGACACAATTACTATTTCACCGGTCTGCTTCTGGTCATTATGTGGATTTACACTTTCACAAGACTGCGTTTTATCTCGGCAGTCTTTTCTGCCTGGATTGTGACCCTCTCTTATTTCTATGTAATAATTTTTATTCATGATATTATTAATGTGTCTCCTGCTCTTTTTTTGAATCATCTTTTCTTTTTTATAAGTTCAAATATTATTGGAATGTTTTCAGTCTATTACTTTGAATACTATTACAGGAAAAATTTTATTCACATCAATAATATAGAACTGAAAAGAGAAAAACAGATAAATGAAAGGCTGATGAAGATAGATAAAATCAAGGATGAATTTTTATCGAATACCTCTCATGAATTAAGAACACCGGTTCACGGAATAATAGGCATCAGCGAATCATTGATTGACGGTGCTGCTGGCAGACTTGGGGAAGAAACGATATATAATCTGCAGATGATTGTATCAAGCGGCAAACGCCTGTCCAATTTAATTAATGATATTCTTGATTTTTCCAAACTGAAAAATCAGGAAATCGAACTGCAGAGCAGACCCACAGACATACGACAATTATTTGAAGTTGTAATTTCGGTGATTAATTCAACAATTAAGCGGGAAGGGATTTTATTATATAATGAAATTCCCGTTTCAATTCCTCTTGTTTACGGAGATGAAAATCGAATTCAGCAAATTATCTACAATCTGATAGGAAATGCGGTAAAATTCACATACTCGGGTTTCATAAAAGTAAAGGCCGTCGAAAGAGAAGAGTTTATTGAAATCTGCGTAGAAGATACCGGGATAGGAATACCCGAAGACAAGTTTGAAATAATTTTCCAATCCTTTGAACAGGCAGACAGTTCCATTGCCCGCAGTTACGGAGGAACAGGAATTGGACTCAGTATAACTAGAAAATTAATTGAACTGCACGGAGGAAAAATTTGGCTTACATCGGAAACAGGCGCGGGATCCAAATTTTACTTTACTCTTCCAAAAAGTGAGCACCAGGAAAGAGATACTCACGAAGAAATTCAAAGTGCACATACAGTTGAACAGATATCTCTCAGTCTGACTGTCAATGAGAATAATGCTGAATCCGCAAAGCCTTCAATAATGGATGGAGAAAATGACAGAAATTCCAGCATTAGAATTCTAGTTGTCGATGATGAAAAAATAAATGTTCAGATTCTGACCAATCATCTGTCTTTGCATAATTATATTGTAGATACTGCATCGGATGGGATAGAAGCATTGGAAAAAATCAGGAACAAGGATTATGACTTGGTTCTTCTGGATATAATGATGCCCAAAATGTCAGGCTATGAAGTATGCAATACTCTGCGTCTGGAAAATTCTCTTTATGATTTGCCGGTTATTATGCTGACAGCCAAAAATCAGCCTCAGGATATTGTAGTAGGGTTTGATGTGGGAGCAAATGACTATCTGATCAAACCATTTGAGAAGAGTGAACTGCTGGCACGCGTGAAAACATTGGTCTCTTTGAAAATGTCGGTCAGAAATGCAATCACGAATGCAAAACTTGCAAATACGGATGCGCTGACTGGTCTGAACAATCGGAGGTTCCTGTTTGAACAGGCAAACAAAGAGTTTGAAATTGCAAGAGTGACTGGTGCTGATCTGTCACTGATGATGATTGATATAGATCACTTTAAAAAGTTCAATGACACCTATGGGCATGATACGGGAGATGAAAT
The DNA here is from genome assembly GCA_035345895.1 of Leptospiraceae bacterium. Taxonomy (GTDB): domain Bacteria; phylum Spirochaetota; class Leptospiria; order Leptospirales; family Leptospiraceae; genus DAORDI01. Next base: position 12,837 of record DAORDI010000092.1, on the reverse strand, counting down.
CATTAAAAAAGTTGCTCGAGGAATTTTAAAATCCTGCCGCGATTTAGATACGGTCGGAAGGTATGGCGGAGAGGAATTCAGTGTTCTGCTTCCAAATACCAATATAGAAACGGCCGCTCTGGTGGCGGAAAAAATCAGAACCTATATAGAGCAGAAAGCACATCACTCTGAAAAATACGGAGACTTAAAATGCACAGTCAGCATCGGCTTATCAGGTTTGAATAAAAATTTTGCCAAAGTAGAGGATTTATTCAAGGATGCGGACAGCAGACTTTATAATGCAAAAGCAAATGGAAGGAACAGAATAGAAAAAGCATAATGCTCAGATTTCTAATCTCGCTAGTATTGAAGCCGCGACGGCTATTAGAAATCAATAATAGCAGAGAGGCCTGCAAATCAATGACGACGGGCTTTCCATATTACTCAGTGCCGATCCTGCTGATTGTACAGCATCGCCCCGCCTGCATCCGCAGGCGTAAGGTGAGTTAATAAAAAAGCTTACTGAATGGGAGAAATCAGCACCTCCGTACTTTGAGCTTACTGGTATCCAGGATTTTATCGGTCAGCCGAAATCAGTAAAGATCGAAAAAGTCTTTTCAGAATCAGGAGAATCAGCCGTCATATTATCCGAACAGACAACTTTTAAATTCGGGTTCCAAAAAAAATCTTCTTGCATTAAGAAGGCTTTCCGTACAATTTAAGTCGAACTGCAGACAGGGAGAAACTGATGGCTGAAAACAACACACAGGAAGAAAAACATCATAATAAGGGCGGAAGAGTCATAGGAATATTTACGAAAAAAGTCATTCAGAATATAGAATTTTCCATGAAAGTCATCTGGTTGATTTTTCTGTATATCTCTGCAACCTGGCTTGTGCTGGGTACTCTGAGTTCGCAGCAGTTTCAGCAGAAAATCTACAAGATGGTGGATGAAAAAACAAAAAAGAATTATACTGTGGCGCAGCTGATCAGTCTGACGGAACAGTATGAAGCCGGTCTGATGAAACTGAAAGACATCAAGATCAATGTAAACACTCAGGAAGAAAAAATTTTGAGAGAAGACAGGGAAATTGACAGACTGAGAGATGAGAGAAAAGCAAGTGCCGCCGAACTCAAAGATATTTCCACAAGACTGAGCACTGAATACAAGGACATTCTTCAAAACTGGGTGGGAATGAAAAAATTGATGGAGCCTGCTGCTCTGCTTGCAGGCAAGGATCTTGCAAAAATTCAGGCAAGCGGAAAGCTCGCAGACGAACTGAAGACTTTTCAGTCCGAAATGGAATCGGCGAAATTTGCTGAGCAGTCCAGCCTGATCGAATCATCTTCTGCAAGGCACAGGGACCTTCTTGCCAAACTCGAAAAGGCTGCAGCCAATTCAGAAAGAACTGATAAAGTAATCAGAGAGTCGGAGCAGAAGCTTTTTACTTCGATCAAAGAGGTAGGAAAGGCACTCAAGGAACATGAAAAGGAAAAGGACATCATTCAGGATATTGAAGACAGTGCTCTTCAGGAATCTCTTGTGGATCTTCGATATCTCACAAAGATGAAATTTCATTATCTTGCCACTATGCCTGCACAGCTTTTGACTCTTATCCTTACTATTTCCATGGGAGCTTTGGGAAGCATTATATTTCTCACAAAGGAACTCTTCAATCCTATGCAGAGATCCAGATCCATTTTCTGGTATCTTTTCCGCCCTTTCCTTGGAATGGTGACTGCTATCGCAATTTTTGTTCTGATCAAGTCAGGTCAGATTGTAATTACTGAAGTCAATACTGAAAAAACAGCTGAGGCACTGAATCCGTTTTTCGTGTCGTTCCTGGCAATTATCTCAGGTCTTCTTGCAGAACAGGCATATGAAAAAATCTATCATACTGGACAGTCCTTTTTCAAGGAAAAGGATGTTAAGGAAAACAGACGCTGGGCAGTCCGTCTGAATGCAGAGATTCAAAAGCAGAATAAATCCCTTGGTGAACTTCAAAGATATACAGGTGCTCCTCTTGAACTTCTTCAGAAGTGGTCGGAAGAAAAAGAATCAGTTCCTGAAAAAGAACAGAAGATCATTGCAGCATGGCTTGGTATTTCAGGCAGAGAGCTTTTTACAGATGAAGCCCCTGAAATAAAGTGACTGCGGGTTTGTTCTTCTCAGTATTTGAAGACAGTGAGGCTGTGTAAAAGTCATTTTGAGCTGGGCTGAATCGAAGAGTAAATGCTTCTTCGCCGGTGACTGACTTTTACTCACTCACCTTGCGCAAAAAGAATATAAAGCAGAGAACTTGCAGTTTTTACGAAGAATTAGATGAATCTAATAAATCTGTAAGAACAGCATCTTTCAGGCTTGCGGGAGTTTAGCCAGCTTCCGGGTTTGCAGCGGCTTTCAAGTTTGCGGCAGCTTTCAAGTTTGCGAGCCCTCAATCCGCTGGCAGGCGCCGCAGGTGAGTTACTCAGTATCTTTTTCACAATGAGTTTTGCGGAGTAAACAGAAATAAGAGTATGCTAAAGTACAGAATCATGAAACCCAGTTCTCTCATATTCCCCATGGTTATATTGTTATTCTTTTCATTAAGTCCTGTATTTGCAGAGGGCTTGAATGAAAAAGAGTATTCGGACATTTTTCACTACTACGGCAGACCTGCGGAAAAATTCAGTATAGTATATGATCTGAATTCTTCCATTGAGAGCAGGATAAAGAGCATACCTTCTGATATACTTGAAAAATACCGGGAAGAGGACAGGCAGCTTCTGAATGATAAAATCAATTACAATTCCTATAAGGTTCAAGCCTCTGAAATGCAGAGTCTTTCCAGTTTTCTGAAGCTTCTGCCTGAATCATACACTGAAATACTGAAGAAAAAGCTGATAGGAATTTTTTTTGTGGAAGGCTTTTTAGGAGGGGGACTCACGGACTGGCTTCTGAAGGATGATGAGAATGAAATGTACTATATCATCCTTCTCAATTCTGATATTTTAAAGAAGAGTTTTTCAGAGTGGGAGACCGAAAAATACAGTTCTGCTTTTATGAAATCTGCCGGTGATGACGGATACAGACTGAAAATTCAGACAGATGATTCAATTAAAGCTTTCTTTCATATACTTATTCATGAAACGGCTCATATCGTTGACAGTGAAAATACTGAGACACCTTACAGTCATATTTTTCATGCACAGTACAGGAGGGGGTTGGGAAAAACAGTGCCGAGCAGTACTGAATTTACTTCACCGGTATGGATTTCCTTTTCATCCCCAATAGAAGAATATGAATATGCATTCCGTGATGAGATCAATTTCTATGCGATGAATCAGAAACGTCCTATTCTTAATAATAATCTGATGCTTCCAGTATTTGAGTCTCTGAAAAAGACAGGATTTGTTTCTCTGTACGGTGCCAAAACGTGGACGGAAGACTTTGCAGAGATATCTGCTTTTTATTTTATGAAAAATATATTAAAAATAGATTATAAAGTAAATATATATAATGGAAATTCTATTGTTTATGAATATGAGCCGATGAAATCCGAAAAAGCAATAAGCAGGTTCAGACATATTGAAAAATACTATTCCGGGAAGAATTCAGGCATATTCAGAAGGATGAAGAAGGATTCCTGGAAATAGATTGATTGAGGCTGACAGAAATCCGTATATTGAATGCCTGCAAAGTTTCAATTTGACTGGAGTGAAAAATTTAACTGATATTGTATTTAATTGTATCCTTTTTAGGGAATGGATTGCAGAACGATATCAGAAAGGGAGAAAAATATGTGGGATGAAAGATACAGTGCAGATGAATATGCTTATGGAAAGGCACCGAACAGGTTCCTGGAAGAGAACTTCAGCAGTATTCCAAAGGGAAAGGTTCTCAGCCTTGCTGAAGGGGAAGGACGAAATGCAGTTTTTCTGGCGAAGCAGGGATACAGTGTTACGGCCGTTGACGGGTCTGCAGTAGGTTTGAAGAAGGCTGAAAGACTTGCTGCTGAAAATAATGTCAGAATTGAATGCATTCAGGCTGACCTTGCAGAGTTTGATCTGGGACAGAATAAATGGGAAGGGATTGTTTCTATATACTGCCCCCTGCCTTCAGTACTTAGAAAAGAAATTTATAAAAAAGTGATTCTTGCATTAAAGCAGAATGGAGTGTTTTTTCTGGAAGCGTATACTCCTGATCAAATAGGAAAAGGTACTGGCGGAGGAAGTGATGCAGACACAATGCAGTCAAAACAGTCATTGAGTGCTGAACTTGCAGGTCTTGAATTTAAGCATCTGATTGAACTGGAACGGGAAGTAGTGGAAGGAATTTATCATACCGGACTCGGCTCCGTTGTGCAGATGATCGCAATGAAGAAATGATCTACAGGCAGACAGATTTGTCTGCAGATCATATTCCTGCCGGTGCGGCTCAGTTTTTCCTGCAGACAGTATGCGTTTTGTTCTGATGAAAACCGCAGTTCCAGAAGTATTGGCTGGACAGGGTAAAAAATTAAAAATTAGTACTTGATGAAAAGAAGTATAAGACTGTATATATTGGATTATATGCAGTCTTTCATATTCTTTTCTGCGGTCTTTCTGACAGCCTTTTGGTTTCAGGCACAGGCTCTATATTCAGAAGAGTTTCTCGTAATTTTCCCATATAAAAACTTTATCTATGAGCAGAACCTTACAGGATTTCAGTCTCAGTTCATCGGAAGAGATCAGACTAGGGAAATATTTCTGAATGAAACGGATCAGGAAACAATGCAGAAAATTATCTCCTCCGAAGGCAGGTCTGAAAAACTGACAGTTATTGCTTTCGGCCCTGAGTCTCTGAATTTTGCCAGGCAGAACTTTAAAAGTTCCAGGACTGTTTTTTCAATGGTGAATTCAGCCAGGAGTTTTGATCTTGAAACTGGAAACATCTGCGGTTATGAAAACGTTTTCCCTTATAAAAACTATTTCAAGGTCATCAAGGAAATCAAGCCTGATTCAAAAAAAATCAAGACTGTATACAGCTCTGCCCAGGGAGAATACGAGTCAAGGAGCGGTGAATATCAGGACCTTGAATATGCACTGATTCTGCAGCATAAAAAAGTTTCTCCGGAAGATGACTTTCGCAGAGAAGTTCTCGAATTCATAAAGGGTGCAGATGCATTTATAATTACAAATGATCCAATCTTTAATGATAAAAATTTCAGAATGATTTCTGAATTCTGCCGGGAGAACGGGATTCTCCTCCTGACAAATCATATCCCTCTTGTCGAAGCGGGAGCTTCCATAGGAATTGTTCCTGACTATACAAGACTTGGTGAACTGACAGCTGAACTGGCAAATGGATTAATATCAGGAAAAACAGAGTGCAGGTTCGGCCCGTTTCTTTCCTATTCAGGAGACATACTCTATATTAATGAAACCTATCTGAAAAAATCCGGTTTCGAGCTGAGTGAAGGTTTCCGAACCAAGGCGGAAATTTTCAGACAGATCAGTTCAGGAATTGAACTTTTCAACAAGCAGCTTTACAAGTCTGCACAGAAAACATTTGAAAGCATTCTGAAGAAAGGTCCCAATGAAACAGCTTCGTACTATCTGAAAAGAACTGTTGAAAAAAGGACTTATGATGAAACCTCCAGACTCGTAATTGAGGCTGAACGGCTTTTGAAAGACAGGAAATATGTGCAGTCCAGAATGATCTGCCGTAAAATACTGTCTCTGAACAGTTCTCATATCCAGGCAAGGGAACTTTTTTCAAGAGTCACTGCAGAAGAAAGTGAGGAAATCCGAAAAGAAGCGGAAAACAGTGCCAAGTCAGGGAAACCGTTTATTGCAATAAAAAAGTATAAAGAATCATTAAATATATTTCCCGAAAACCGTAAAGCCAGAGATGGAATGGAAGCTGTCCGAAGAAATGAGCTGAAAAGGTTCTCGGAATATTTCAGGACTGGGCTGGAGTTTTACCAGAAAAGAAAATATAAAGAAGCAGTGGATACTTTTGAAAATACACTTCTGCTTGATCCGGCGCATCAGAATTCCATTGAATATCTCAGGCTTTCGAAAATGAAATATGATGCAATTACAAGCATAACGAACTGTTCCAAGCACACTCAGTCAGGGTGCAGACTTCTGAAGACACAGTAATTCAATTATGAAAATCAGATATAAACTTATACTTTTGATCATACTTACGGTTCTTGCTGTAGCAGTTCCAATTTCTTATGTGGTCATTACCAGAAGTGAAACTATTATTGTAAAGAATACATACTTTATATGCAGCAATCTTTCGGAGTCAATTTCAAACATCGCCAGAGAAGAGCTTTTCCTCAACACAAACTATGAAGGCACTGAGAAAGTTCTTCAGGGTCTGAATGCGTCGAACTTTCAGGGACTGTATAATGTATATATAATAAATATTGATGGAAAATATGTTGCTGATCTTCGAAATCGGGAAATAGGAAAATATCTTTCGGACGAGGAACTGAAGTATATTCAGTCCATACAGAATCTCAGTTACAGACAGATAAAAAACGGGAATACCAGTGTTCTGCGTTTTACTTACCCAATCTTTCTGGATCATACAGATGCAAAGCTGAAAATTGGGGCAACTGTTTTTGATTTTGAATATGATCTTCTCTTCGCACCGGTTTCCGAAATGCGTGCCCAGATACTTCTGTTCAGTGCATCAATTCTGCTTTTTTCAATACTGACAGGTGTTCTCTTTTCCTACCTGCTTACAAAACCTGTTCAGCTTCTTTCCAAAGGAGCAAAGGTCATCAGGGCTGGGAGCCTGGATTACAGAATTCCGTTGAAGGGATCAGATGAAATAGGACAGCTGGCCGAGGAATTCAATTCAATGACTGCAGAAATTCAGAGAGCACAGAAAGACTTGAAATCTTTGAATGAAAATCTGGAACAGAAAGTGAAAGAGAGAACTTCTGAACTGATCAAGGCTAATGAAGAAGCGGAGATAGAAAAGAAAAATGCACTTCAGGCTCAAAGTGAGGCTGAAGCAGAAAGAACTAAATCTGAAAAACTCCTTCTCAACATTCTTCCTTCTGAAATAGTGAAGGAGCTGAAAGAGAAGGGGCATACTGTTCCTGTCTTCTATGAAACAGTTACTGTAATGTTTACTGATTTTAAAGGATTTACCAAAATTTCTGAAACCATGGCTCCGCAGGAGCTTGTCAAGGAACTGGACGGGTGCTTTATACAGTTTGATATGATTATGGACAGGTTCCGTCTGGAAAAACTGAAGACGATAGGCGACAGTTATATGGCTGCAGGGGGGATTCCCAATGCAAACAGAACAAACCCCATTGATGCTGTTCTTGCAGCGATGGAAATTCTTGCCTTTATGGATCAGATGAAAATTGTGAAAGAAGCGATGGGGCTGCCTTACTGGGAACTCAGGATGGGGATCAATACCGGCTCGCTTGTTGCCGGGGTGATCGGTGAGAAAAAATTTGCATATGATGTATGGGGAGACACTGTCAACACTGCATCCCGACTGGAATCAAGCGGGACGCCCGGAAAAATAAATATCAGTGAAGCAACTTATCTGAAAATCAGGGATTTTTTCAACTGCGAATACAGAGGCAGGATCGAAGCCAAGAACAAAGGAGAGATCAGTATGTACTATGTCACTGGCATAAAAAAAGAACTTTCCGTAAACGGAGAAGGAAAGACTCCAAACACTGCTTTTATGGAAAAAATGAATAAAATATAATGTATTTTAATGAAATAGATTAAGTCTGTTGCCGATTTTTGGAAAGACAGGACCAGACGTGAATGACTGCACATATTCATATGCAATGCCTGAGTCCGTTCCTATTGGTGTATTGATTACTGCCGCACTCATTGGAACGTCTCCCTGAAATTCTGTCGGGCCTGCCGCATTGGCCGTAATGGAAGGATTGAATGAAAAATTTCCGTCACCGCCGTTAATCTGAAAGTCGACTGTAGCAATTTTATATTTATTGCAGGCCGCACTGTTTGTAAAGCTTGTCTGCCTTACAGTGCAGGAAGATGTTCCTGCGGCCCATCCTGAGGTAAATGATCCGGAGGTATTATTATAAATCATTAGACCATTGATTACAATTCTGGTGATTCTTGCACCGACTGTGTTTGTTTTCAGATTGTTTGACCCGGCAGATCCTGAAACGCTCATTGCGGTGTTGGAAACATTCACATCTACGGAAAGGTTTGAACTGGGGAACAGTATTCTGCCGCTCCCGCTCCCAAAGCTGTAACAGTTGCCGTGCTGCGAACCGTCACTGTCCATATCATCAGTGGCGGAACTGTACCTGGGCAGAGTCAGCTGCCTGTTTGAATTTTCCAGGGCCTGCTTGAGTCTGTAACCGTTGATTTCAGAAACAATAACCTGGTTGTTGAAGATCATAAATTTAGCGAACAGTGTTGAATCTGGAACAGTGCCTTTCAGAATGGTAGGCACATTCTGATCCTCTCTTATGTTTCCCCCGTTTACAAAACCGATATCCGCATTTGCTTTCCAGGCGAATGCATCTGCTACAAGGTTTCCTGTCCTGAGTTCACATCCGCGATTCCATGCTTTTATATTTGTTACAAGATCAAGTCCTATGCTTTTAGGAGCCCCGAGAGAGACTGTATTTGTGACAAGACTGGTCGCCGCTGCACTGGAAGGTGGACTTTTTTTCTGAATGCAGAATGCAGAAAAAAAGAAAATCATCATTACTGAGTAATGAAAGAATAGATCTGAAGAATCTCTCTCCGTGAATTTCTGAATAAGGCTGATAAAGAATTTCATTTTTCCTCCTAGTCCAGCAGATATGTAAGTTTGAATTCAAAGTATCTGCCCCAAAGCCATGACGACGGAATTACCCGATTCGGATAAAAACTGGCGGTAGGGACATTTATTTCATCGTAAAGTTTATAATTATTCATATTATAAATGCTTGCCTGAAAGAAAATGTTCCTGTGAAGATCCTCGGTTGTGCGCAGGCTGAGATTCCATATATAATACTGCGGTATTCTGAAAACTTTGCTGTCCTGGGATTCATAACTGTACCTGCTGTTAGATGCCCTTTCTGATGTTACCCATACAGTATGGTTCATTACAAAATATTTTGTAAATTCAAAATTTATTCCCAGGTTCAGACGCGCCTGCGGAACATCCAGTCGGAAAGTCGTGGTATCTTTTTTTATATTTGGAGGAAGTCCTCCATAGTCAAGCACCTGTGTCCAGTATCCGTTGATGAATCCGTAATTTCTTGCGGAATAATTCAGCCGTATCTCTGCCTCGTAGCCGAAAATGGAGATGCCTCGAAGATTTGCATAGATGTCTGTCTGACCAGGGTATACTCCTGACTGATTGAATCCTTCAATGTTGTTCAGTATCCGGTTATAATATCCGTTCAGCATAATTCCCAAAGGTGCGTATGGAGTTCTGTAGTCAGCTCCGATTTCTGCTGTTCTGATTGTTTCCGGTTTCAATTGATCATTACCCAGTATCCCGCCTTGCTGGAACTGCTGAGTCTTGTCGTACAGTTCCTGAAAAGTAGGGGAGCGGAATGCTGAACCTCCGAGAATTTTTACAACCAGAGTTCCTGCTGCGACCTTCTCAAAAGGTATGAGAACAATTCCTCCTTTAGGATTTATCGTTTTTCCAAAATCTGAATACCTGTCCTGTCTTACTCCCAAGGTAAAAGAAAGCCATTTCAGGGGATCCCAGATAATCTGCACAAACTCACCCTGAATCCTTCTCTCCTTGTTCTGATTTTTAGGAAGTGCGTCGTAGTCCCAGGAAAACGGCTCCAGTCTGGAAAGAGTGTTTATGAAGGAAAGATAATTCTGCTGCATATAAAAATTCTTGACTGCAAGTTTTTCATACTGAACTCCAAGCATAAGAACAAGTCCAGAAAAGGGATTGTATTGAAGAACTGCCTCGGCACCTTTTGTCGAATAATTATAACTGATTTTTTTTCTTGCACTCATCAGCGGATGAGTCAGAAAATCAGTCCTTTCAATTTCGATATCATTCTTCCTGAAATAAGAGTCACCGTATATTCTTCCGCTTAAAGAAAGCTTTTCAGTAATTTCCATTTTTCCGAAACCGACACTGCCATTCATCAGGTTGAAACTCAGATCCGATTCCGGGGTGACTAAATTCAGTTCACCCATATTGGGCCCTCTGGATTCATTGATCATTTTCCCGCTGACATAGAATCCTTCCTTCCCGTTCTGTATTTTCATAAATGCATTATTCTGTCTTTTAAAATCATTAGTTTTTATCCAAGGGGATGCAAAAAGAGGCAGAGCAGTCTTATTGCATGAACTCAGTCCCGGAAAAACAGTACCTGCTGGAGGAGTCTGGTAGCAGGTATCATCAAATGGAACAGTCTGCCTGAGCCTCTCTGACTGATACTGACCCGCATAACCTGTCATTCTCCAGTCGGATTCTCCGATTTTTGTTCCGTAAAAAACAGACGGCTCAACTGTATTCCAGGAACCGTACCTTCCGGAAACATTCAAATGCGATTTTTTATCGGCAGGAAGATCCTTTGTAATTACGTTTATTACACCGACCAGTGCATTCGTTCCATGAACTGAAGATCCGGGACCCCTGATCACTTCCACCTTGTCGATCGCATCTGCACGGATGTCGAGAAAAACAGAGCCGTCATAAAAATTGTTCATCCTGTGACCGTCCATCATCAGAAGAACTCCAGACTGTGAACGTATTCCTCTGAATCCTACCTTGTAGAATCCGAACTGGTCATAAAATACTTCCACTCCCGGAACTGATTTCAATATGTCAGCAAGATTCCTGGCACCGGAATCCAGAATATTCTTTCTTGTAATAACTGATACGATGGCAGAGGTCTTTTCGGCTGATTCCGACTGACCGACCCTTTTTGTAACAATCGAAATACTGTTTTCTTCACTTAAGTATTTGAATACTTCTGAAAGTGTTTTTCCTGATTCTGCTTTTGAGAGAGGGAACTGCAGTTCAGAAATCGGTGAGTACAGAATTGAATTTTCAATGTTCCCTCTTTTCTCCTGTTTTCTGGAATTGGAAGATACTGCGACTGCAGTCCTGTGCCCAAGGGATTCAATCAGCTTTCTGTCAAATTCTTTCAGTTCCTCAGTATCCCATTCACTTCCCTCGAACGCTGCATATTCCTGAAATTGAGGGAGTGCATCAGTTACAAAACCTGTTTCCGGATTGTAAATCTGGACATAGACGTTGAGGTTTTTTCCCTCAGTTTTTTTATAATAACCGTCCACAAGAAAATAAGCTTCAGAGGATTTTGCTGACTGAAGTTTATCATCGATGGAGTTTCCTGATGCTTTTCGAACTTCAAATCCCCTGCTTTCAAATTCCCTGGAAAATTTTCGGAATATCTCTTCTGATACAGCAGGGTCAGGCGGCGATTTAAAAGGGGAGAACTCCGAAAGAAAGATCAGCTTTCGTTTGTCTGCAGGCTTATCCTGAGAATAGACAGAGGAATGGTATAATGACAAAATAATGCCTGCAAATGCCAAGCATTGTCTTAACGGTTTAATCATTTCGGTTGCGGCAAATATATCTATATTTTCTGTTCCCCCTGCTTTGAACAATCATTTATGGATCAGATCTAAAGGAAATATCGGGGGAGCTCTAATAATGGAAGTGAAAGGATAAAAATTTCCTAAGAAGGGTTCAATTGACTTTGCTAAAGAAAGTTTTTAGAGATTCCTATCTGAAAAATTTGTCTTTTTCGTAGTTATTCGTATGTGATTAGTCTTATATATTGACATAAATAGATCATATTTTTTTTATGACATTAGGAGATAAACTATGAAAATAAAAATTGATCTTCTTCCAGGAGAAGAGATGTTATTTGAACTTGAAGCGGATTTTTGGTCAAGAGGGAACAATCCGATTACCAAAATTGTTGGAAATTTTTTCAGAATTATAGCAAAAATAATGGGTATGCGCGTTAGAGGGTTTTTAACAGTTACTAATAAAAGAATCATCGAAACAAGAGAAGATGTCATCTGCTATTGTATCACATCGGGCCGGCATACTAAGGTTGTTACAAAGGAAAGCGTGAAAGAAGTCGGATATGAAATGACAAAAATGTGCGGACTCTGCTGTGATTCTTATACATTTTATTATGAGGGGGCAACTCAAGCAACTTCTGTAGATATTCAGAATGGATCAGATGAAAAGATGCATGAGCTGATCAAAAAATTTCTTGAAAAATAGGCAAAAAAATGGAGGCAGGATCGCTATAATGTCTCCATTTTCTTTATTATGAAAAAAATTAAGGTTTTCATCAGATTGAATTTGTATGCGTTGCTCTTAGATTCAATCTGTATTTCATTTATCACTTTGTTTTTTTATTTAAAAGATACACTGTTTCGTCTGATTCTGACCGCATTAATAATAATCATCTTAGGGTATTCATTCAGACTTCATGAATCTTTTAAACGGAAATATAGAGTTTATCAGAGACTTTTAAAGGGGAATAAAAAAAGGTTCAGACCTCATACTTTTCATAATTATATGAATGCCCCTTGTACAAGACAGATAGTATTACAGGTACTGGAGGATATAAACAGAAAGAAAGAATACAATGATTTGAAAAAAAAATATCAGACATCTTTTTGGACTCCAAAAGTCAGCCACACAAGAATTGTGCTGTATAAAAGGGGTGACATTGAGAAAGTATATGAGTCGGATTACATAGACCAAAAATAAATGGATTGACAGTTTACAATTCTGTAACAGAATTTAGACTCTGAAATCAGTCCTGCACTGCAAAGGAAGGAAGAGTTTATGTCGTCTGACGATCTTGAAAACGCTAAGGAAAATCATTCATTGATGAATGAGATCTGGGGAGGGCTTGC
>DAORDI010000091.1:1535-18653 GCA_035345895.1 Leptospiraceae bacterium | reverse complement strand
CCCTGGGTACGTGCCTGGCGGCAGTTCTGGGTCAGGTATAGAGCGTCCTGTGAATGAGGCGAGTTTTGCAGAGCCTTTCAGGCGGGCAAAACGCAGGCCTGCTAGGGGCGAGTTGCGCGAGCCGGGTGGATATCTGCACACGGATCATCTGGGATCGGTGACAATGGTGACAGACGGTCATGGCAATGTAGTCAGCGGTGGCAGTATGGGCGGAAAAGCCAATACCGTTTACAAACCCTACGGAGAAATTGACAGGATGAACTCCTCCGGCCCGGACATCACAAAACATAAATACACAGGCCAGATAGAGGACAAGGAATCCGGTCTCTATTATTATAAAGCCCGTTACTATGATCCTGCAATCGGGAGATTTCTGACACCGGATTCTATCGCAGACGGTAATCAGAATTTCGGAATGAACAGGTATATGTATGTCAACGGAAGTCCTGTAAATTTCAGAGATCCAAGCGGAAATCTCTGTGCCGGAAATATGTATGGTATTTTAGCATTCAGATACTTTGGAGCTGTCGGTGCGGCTGCATTAGGAACATACAAAAATTATACCGGCGGCGGACTGAACTGCAGCGGCGGAAAACTTCCCTATGAACACAATGCACTGATGTTTCTGACCTTTGCCCATATAGCAGGAAATAATTCATCTGCTGAAGAACAGAGACTTTTGATGCTTGGGACAGAGCTGTATTACTGGCATCAGAGAAGAAACGGAGATCCTACATTTCTGAATATGATGAGTTTTCGACAGAGAGATGCATTTTATCTCTATCAGTTCAGTCAGGCTAAAAATGATATTGAAAGAGCTTTAATATATGAATCATATATGCTTCAAAGTGCCAAGGGGCGACTTGTTGAGCCTTCAGATGATTTTGACAGGGGATCTTTTCTGCACGACCAGTATGGGAGTGATCCTGCAGACAGGAAAAGCAGGACAGCCAATAAGAAATGGATGGTCAATGCCTGGAAGACTGCAAACGGACCTTTGGATTATATGGCAGCCGCCACAGGAACATTTCTGTTCAGCTCTCTGAACCTGACAAATGATGCTCTGGATTTTCGACAGAAACAGTTGAACTGGCTCGGAGAAAGAACAGGGATAAAAATGAACGGGACTTTTATTAAGTTTACACCTCCTAAATGTTCAGGGTGCTCTTTGAAATTTTATAACTGAGGGAAAGAATGAATAGATTGATTATTTTTATGTTTATGGTTATTGCCTTTTCTTGTACGAAAGGCTCTCAGCAGGATAATTGTGAGAATGAACATGACACTTTGGGTGACAGCAGTTCATGTGTTTTAGACTATCATATGATGGAAAAGGGAACACCAGAGTATTCACAATTTTTCAGTGTTCTTCTTCTCGATTGCCTCGTGCACAACCAGAAGCTGCGTCAATGCAGTAAAAAACCGGATTATCTGCCTGCATGGTAGGGAACAGGGAGGGTGTTTTGTAATGATAATTAATAGGGGTTCAGGGTTCAGAGTCTGGCGTTTGGAGAAAAGAGCGAGCAGCGATTGGCGGATAGGGAGGATATTTTGTAATGAAAAATAATTGGAGTTCTGGATCAGGGCTTTGGGTTCGGAAGGGGGCTATGTAATGATAACATATATACTTAGAGTTTGGAGTTCAGTGCTTGGGGTTCAGAGTTCAGAGAAAATGGCAAGCAGCGATTGGTTGAACACTATTTGCCACTGCTCGCTGTTCACTATCCGCTTTTTTTTCGGCTGTTCCCCGAACTCCAAGCTCCAAACCCTGAACTCTACTTCATTCACACTGATTCATTTAAACAAAAAGGAGAAAACTATGAAAAAAATTCTGACAGGACTGGTACTGCTGTCTTTGGCATACTGTAATGATTTTGACATTACAGGGAATAAGCAGAGGGAAAAAGAACAGAAGGAGAAAGAGAACAATTCGAATCTGATCTTCATTGCCTGTTATTCTGAATACACTGCAGGCAGAATGTCGTATACTGCATATACGAACTGCATCAGTGCGAGCAGGATCAGCGGTCAGTAGGAAATTCAGGGAGGAAAGATGAACGGAAAATTTCTGCATGTATTTTTATTTTTGGTATTTGTATTCTCTGCCAGGTTCGGTATAGGGATTGTATCAAATACTGCCCTTCCGCAGGCTCTGCCCGGGATACAGGTCAGCGGCGGAAATCTGAATGCGACAGTGGATATTTCCGTTCCTGAAGGAACTCACGGTCTGACTCCCAACCTGGATCTTGTCTACAATTCTGCGGCAGGTACTGGACTGCTTGGACTTGGGTGGGAACTTTCCGGTCTGCATTCTGTTTCGAGAGATCCCTCCTATCCAATCAGTTATTCTGATTCAGACCGTTTCAGCAGTTCTGTTTCCGGAGGACTGATACAGAACGGAGGAACGCAGGAATACGGAACAAATCCGGAAACCCTGATGAAATATAAGTTTAACGGGGAGAGCTGGACTGCGAAGGACCGATCCGGCACTGTGTATCAGTTCGGATCAGACGATTCGAGGAATTCCAGAGTAAAGTCTCCTGAAAGAGGTACGGACAGAAATGCAGTCCGTAAATGGGGACTGGATTCTGTGAAGGATCTGAACGGAAATTCCTATACCGTAGATTATGATGGAAGTCAGGAATTGCTTCCTGTAAAAATAGAGTACGGTTCAGGAAACAGAACGGTTGAATTCGGATATGACTCCGCTCTGAAAAACAAAGGAGCCAGAGAGGGATACGTTTATTCATCCAAGGTTCTCGAGGAAAGTATTCTGAAGTCCATTACAATGAAAGCAGGCGGGACAAAAGTCAGGGAGTATGTATTTTCCTATGATGTCAGTTCAGCAGACGGAATTCCCAGGCTGAATAAAATAGACAGGACTGACTATATAAACGGACAGGCGGAATTTTATTCCATCGCATTGGGGTACACTGCTGACCAGGCAGTCAGTATATCTCAGACACCGAAATCATTGGATCTGGATGAAACATTTGTGCTGAGCAGAACTCCGATGAGCGACAAAATGACCTGCGTGCAGGATGAACGGGACTGCTATGAGGCGGCAAATACAAACTGTGTCTCCGGTGCAACATACATATCCTGCAGAACAAGGCACAATGAAGTGATCCGGGCCTGTAATGAATATACAAGGCTCTGGAAAAACCCCTGTTTTCTGGGAGTGACTCTTCCAAACAATACAATGACAGTCGGGGATGTAAATGCGGACGGGAAACCTGAAATTTTCCGGCTGATCGGCTCAGAAGATGCGAAAAACATCCGGATTGCAAAGACCTCAGTGAATGCAGACGGGAGTCTTTCAGACGACAAGAACAGCTCTCCGGTTCTGCAGAATGTCAATTACAGAACCTTCAGTACAATGGGATGGGGGGATGCAGACGGGGACGGGAAAACTGATTTTGCCTATTCGGACGGAGCGAATCTGCTTGTCATGTACTCGAACGGAAGCGGTTTTGACCCACCTGTCAGAATGGCCAACGTGAGTGCGGTCATCCCTGCATTCAATTACTTTACAGATATGCCTGACAGGAAATGGAAGGGAGGTCTCATTGACATCAATGGTGACGGCAAGGCAGATTATGTGACCGTAGAGAACGATAAACTTCTTTCTGTCTACCTGTCCGGAGGAAAATCCTTTCAGAACAGAATTTCACTGAGTCTGGATGATCCGATTTACAAAGGAGCAGGAGAAGATGAACAGACCGGAATGTTCCTGGATATGGACGGGGACAGGATTCCTGAAATAGTCTTCTGGGAGACAAACGGATATTCTGTAATGAAATTGAGTTCCGATTTTACAAGGGCATACAGGACACCGACTTTGGTTTTTCCGTCGGGAGAGAATACGGGAGACAGGCTGAACCGCTGGCAGGTCGATATGAACTCGGACGGGAAGCAGGATATTGTCATACTGAGAGATCTCGGAAGCGGAAGGCTTTCTATGGATATTTACTATTACAGGGGATACACTCCCGGACAGGTCTCCTTTGAAAAGGCAGTCTTTGCAGTGCCGTCCGAAATGAGGTTTCTGAAAAAAGAGGATCTTCAGAACAATTCCGTCCTGCCGAATAAAACCTTTGCGGATATAAACGGAGACAGATTTCCTGACTTGGTTCTGTCTGACGGAAACATCACAAAAGTCTATTACAGCTCAAAGAATTCCTTTACTGATTCCGGCATCAGTCTTCCGTCCGGTTCTCTCTGGCTTGCAATGGATGTGAACGGTGACGGACGTGCGGAGATTTTCACTCATAAGGCAGACAATGACAATCTTCTGAGAGTGACTCCTGTCACAGACATCTTCATTAAAATCCAGTCACACAACGAGTCCAGAAAAGAGGCAAGGGCACTGAGAAGAGGAGCTGAACTTGGATCTGCTGCAGGTGCAGCAGCAGGGACTGCAGCGTTTGGTTTTGCAGGAGGCAGTGCAGTCGGCGCCTATTACGGTGCACAGCTTGGGGCGGGAATTGTGAAATATCAGGCCAGTATGAATGTAAACAGGATTTCCACATCCTCACTGTGGGGATGGCTTTCCTTCATTGCACAGCTTTTCTACAGTCAGAAAAGTACAATTGCTTATTATCCGTCTCCTTATGCATCCAGACAGGGACTTCTGAGCACCGTCAGTGACAGCAGTCCGTTTTTTGAAAAAACAGTAAGTGTAACCTATGATTATATCAGGAACTTTTCCAGTGCAGTGAAGATCGGCACAGGCAGTTATCCGAATCTTTCCTTTCCTTCAAATGAGACTCTGGTGAAGACTGTTTCTGTTTCAGACGGAGGCGGAAGGACGGATACAGACACTTACGACTATGAGGATACTAGGTACATTGCAGGAGACAGGGATTCCTTTGCACAGCTGGGTTTCCGGAAGATAACAGTCACTCATCAGCCTGAGAATACAAAAGAAGAGACTTTGATTTACCAGACAGGTAAACTTCTGGCCGGAAAGACGGAATCGGTCAGGGCCTGGAATTCTGCAGGCAGCCTTTCCTCTGAATCCTTTCATTCTTATACGGCAGTGTCTCCTTTTGGAAGGAACCTTGTCCTTCCGCAGACTCAGACTGCAAAAAAATACAGACTGGGAAATCTTCTTCTGACTTCTTCTGAAACAGTCAGCTATGATTTATATGGAAATCCAGTATCCAGATCCGTCAGTGCAGGAAGTCAGAATTCAGAAGAGCAGAATGAATACTTGAACAGTGCGGATTTTGACAGTTATTATTTGGGAAGGGTTTCGAAGGCAAGAAAACTGAATCAAGGGACACAGGTCGATTCTGTTTCTTATGAGTATGACAGCAGAGGAAATCCTGAACGTGTCGTGAAGTTCCCTGGATCTGAAGCAGAAAATGCATCTGTCTATTCTTATGACAGTTACGGGAATACTGCATCATTTACGAATGCCCTCGGCAGAGTCACTTACTATTCATACGATTCAGACATTCATTCCTATCCTGTATCCGTGAAAAATCCTCTCGGTCATACCGAACTGAAAACATACAATACAGTTTCCGGAGCTGAGCTTGTTTCAACAGATGCAAACGGAGCTTCCGTGGAAAAGACCTATGATGAATTCGGACGGCTGGAGACAGTGAAATTTCCGGAACTGTCTGAGGAAACAGAAAGATATGTGTATCAGTTGACTGATTCCCCGAAAGGGGCCAAGACTGTCAAATTTGTAAATGATCCTGACAATGGGGTATCTGTCAGCACGGAATACTTTGATGTGGAAGGAAGAACTGTCAGAAAGGAATCTCCTCTTATGGGCGGACTGGTTCAGGCAGAGACAATGGAATATGATCTGCTCGGAAGACTTGTCAGAAAATCTTCCCCGTATGTGGAAGGAAAGACAAACCCGAAATATTCCCTCTATGAATATGATGCAGACAGCGTTCTTCAAAAAGAAACTCATCCTGACGGAAGTTATACTGTAACACAGGAATCAGGTTTCAATGTATCTGCTGTAACGGCCTCTGCTTCTGGTGCCGTTATGTCGGAAGAAATTCTGGAAAAAAATGAAACAGGACAGGTGCTGAAAAGAACAGTGCAGGGGAAGACTCTTTCTTATAAATACGATCCTGCAGGAAGGTTTTCTGAAATTTCAGATCCTGAAAACGGAAAAACTTCAATTCTCTATGATACAGCAGGAAGAAAAAAATTGCAGACAGATGAAAACTCAGGGACAGTCAGTTACACTTACGATTCCATAGGCAGTCTGAAAACTCAGAAAGATGCAAGAGGAGTTATTCTGACGTATCAGTATGATGCTCTGAACCGGGTGGAAAGAATAGACAGCAGTAAAGGAGAACCGCCCGTACTGTTTTCCTATGACTCCGGTTCAAATGCCCTCGGAAGAATGAGCAGGGTTCAGGATGAAACCGGTGAGGCTCATTTTGAATACGATCTCCGGGGAAATATGATCTCTGCACTGAAGAAGACAGATGAACTGAATGTGGTGTTCAGGAAGTTTTATGATGTATTGGGAAGGCTGAAAACTTCTGTTTACCCTGACGGGACAAAAACACACAGCAGGTATTCGCAGAGCGGACATCTCTATGAAATTACTATGGACAGTGCAGACGGTCAGAGCACAGGTCACAGTCTTATCCGGTACGGGATTGAAGTGCCTGACGGCGAGAGCCTGGAGCTTGTCAGAACAGCAGGAAACGGAACAGAGACACGGATTCGGTTTGATGAGCTGAAGAAAAGGCCGCTGTCTCTTGCAGCACGTCTGAACGGAGGACATCTCGAACAGATGCTGTCCTATTCGTATGATGAAAAAGGAAATATCACTGCAGTGGAAGACAAAATTATTGAGGGCAGAACACAGAGGTTTGAATATGACAGCCTGAACAGAATCACAAAGGCATCCGGCAGGTACGGAACAGAGGAATACAGGTATTCGGAAGGGGGCAATCTTCTGCAGAGAGGTGCATTTGCATTAAAATATAATGACAGTATGCACAGACATGCAGTGACTGAGGCATCCGGGCCGAATACCGGCAGTTTTCAATATGTCTATGACTCTGCAGGGAATATGATTTCCAGAAACGGGGATGTTGTTCTGTACAACAGCAGGGGAAAGATGAAGGAAATGACTGCAAACGGGAGCGACAAAACTGTCTACTGGTATGACTATTCCGGTGAACGGATCAAGAAGGAAATCTTTCGCCAAGGCCAGTCTGCACAGACAGTATATTCCTTCGGCGGTCTTTATGACATTGTAAGAGAACCCGGTCAGCCGGACAGACATACTCTGTATTTCAAGGGACTGCAGGGGGATCTGGTGGCACAGATGACGAGAGAGGATGCGGTGCTGGTAGGGATCGGGGATCAGGGCTTAGGGATCAGTAGAATATCTTATATTGCAAACAGGATACAGTATTCTCTCAAGAGCTTTGCTGTAATGATGTTTCATCCAAAGAACAGGGAAGTTAGGGATGCATTGCTTTGGTTTGGGGTGATGGGGATTGTTGTATTTATTTTGGGAATAGGGAATGGCCAATGGGGAATGGGGGAAAACGGTCATCGAGTAGCAGCTTCCAAGTATGCGTATCGAGATGTCCGATTCTCTACAGGTATACTTCTAGTATCCATCCTGTTTGAATTCACAGCCTGTGTGGGGAAAAAAGGCGGAAAGGACGGGACGCCGCCTTGGGTATTGATACAGAGTGGGGTTAGCGGAGATACGGTTTCAATCAGTGACCCTGGTTCTGTGCCTGGGCAGGGATCAGGGCTTGGAGGTCAGGGATCTGTAAACGGGATGTTCTTCCTGCATCAGGATCATTTGGGAAGTATAACAATGGTTACCGATGGTGCGGGGAATGTAGTCAGCGGGGGAAGTCTGGGAGGAAAAGCAAATTATCATTACAGGCCGTACGGTGAGATAGACAGAATGAATTCCTCCGGGCCTGATCTGACAAAGTTCAAGTATACGGGTCAGGTGGAAGACAAGGAGAGTGGACTGTATTATTATAAGGCTCGTTACTATGATCCGGTGATCGGAAGATTCTTAAGTGCAGACAGTATGTCATTTTCAAAACATCTGATGGGAATGAATCCGTATATGTATGTGTTCGGGAACCCAATGAATCTTTTTGATCAGGATGGCAATGCACCTTCTTCAATAGTAAGCCCTGAACAAGAAATTCAGAAAGATTTTTCAGCACTGATAGCTGTTTATTTCATTAAAAATAGTTTGTTTCCCAAAAAAATGGGAACTATCAGTGCTCCAGGCTATAATTATGCTGGAGATGGAAGCACAGATTCCAATGGAAATCTGTTTCATATAAAGAATCGCAATAAAACAGTCATCGAACTGTGGGCTATCTCATCTTTATTTAGAACGTTCAATGAGTCTAAACCACAGGGGATCATTACAAATCCAGTAAACGTGCTCGTATTTACAGTATTCCTTGCAAAATATCTCCGTCCTACTCCAAAAACATATATGGATGATGTTTCTCAAAAGCATGATGATGAGGCACCAAATCCTTTAGGCGAAATGTATGGGAAAAAGGATTCTGAACAACAGACTAACGCTAGTTTTAATTTTGTAACAAGGGCTGATGCGGGTCTATACTCTGGAAAGATCAGGACAGCAGAAGATTTAGGTGTACACCTCGTTGGAAGAACTGCTTACTATTACTATGGTCAGCTCCGTCTTGGTATGTGGGCTGTGCAGAGTATGTATGATGAACTGAAAGTCGGATGCAGTAAACTTCTGGGAGGTCACAGATGCGGAAAGGTAAGATAAGTTTTTTTATTATATTAATGATCCAGTCCATATTTCTTTCTATGTGTATGAGGTTTGGCAGCAAGAGGAGTGTCTGCAAAGAAAATGCAAGATTTGAAAATTCAGGTGCGACCCGCAAGAGCTTGTTTTTCTGTACAACTGGATTATATGCAAAATATTTCGAAGTAGAGTCTACCAATAAAACAGAAGAATTAAATTTCAAAAAGCAGTTTGATATAGCATTGCTTTCATGTTTACATTACTATAAGGAGATCAGGAATTGCGAAGAAAAATCAATATATGCGCCAGATGTTTATTCACCGGCTTACTAATCTCATTTTTTATGTCTAATTGTTATTTTGAAAGCTTTTCAAAAAATTCAAGATATATAGTAAGTAGTCTTAGCAAGGGAAATCTGATTTTATTCTTTTCAAAATGGTCAAATCAGGAGAGGAATTATCTCTGTCCGGAAACGGGCGTAAATTTTCCAAAGGTAGACACTCATAGTATTCTTTTTTCTAAAGGAACATCTGTTTTACTTATTAATTCAGATAGTATTAGCACACTGAATTTGACGTCTGAAACAGCTGCCATTGAATCTCCATCAGGGGTAAGGATTATTAGAAATAAGTTTTATTTTCAAAATTATTTTTACAGTTACTACTGTGACAATATAAATACAGTTCAAGACGTTTTTCCAATGCAAGATATGACAGGTTATTTATCAATTCAGTCTGTTTCAACAAAAAAGGTAGTTATCTCTTTTTTTAAATCTGGGCGGTATCTACTTTATCTGGAAACAGGAGATCCCAATTTCAATCCGACAGATATTTATGCGGTAATGGAGTGAGGATTTTTATGATAAAAACGAACTGGAGTTCAACGAACAGCGAAGCGTCTGCTTTTTTCTGCAGTTCCCTGAACTCCGAACCCCAAGCCCTGAACTCTGATCCCTTTCTTCAAAACCCCGCTTTCCGCATACCAAAAAAGGAGAAAATATCATGAAACTACCCATATTTGAAAGAAGAAGAAGAGAAAGAATTCCCAGAGCGATACTGTTTGTGGGGATTCTATGCATTCTGTATCCTTTTATAAATATTTATCATCTGACTTCGTATTACGGAATTCCTCTGAAAAATCCGGAAATGCTTCTGTCGAGACTCAATTGGATGCAGAAATTTCTGCTTGCACTGCCTCTCTTATCCGGAACAGGAATTCTTCTGCGGTCAATCTGGGGATACATTGTATTTCTTCTGAATGCTCTGCTTCTGACAGGATTCAATATCTATGCACTGATTCATTTCCCAGTGAGAAGAAATGTATTTTCCCTTTTAGAAGTAATTCTTGTGACAGCAGTCTGCCTGTATCTTTTAAGAAAGAACATTGGTTTCGGATTTATTCGCAGAGAAGGAGGATTCAGACGAGCCTCTAGAAAAGAAATTCCGGTGGAAGTAGAAATCGTTGGAGGTGGGATGAGTGTCCGTCTTTTGACAGAGGATCTTTCCCGGAAAGGATTTTCTGTCAAATGGGAAAACTGTCCGCTGGAAATCAATTCAGAGACCAATGTGAGGATTCAGCTTTCAGAAGGTCTCTTTTCTGTCCGTGCAGGAGCAGTCAGGAAAGACGGAAGCACAGTCGGATTTGCATTCAGAGGGATTTCCTCTGAGGTCAGAACGGCAATTCGGAAGGAAATGAATAGGGAATAGGGAGGATGTTTTGTAATGAAAAATAATTGGAGTTCGGGGATCAGGGCTTGGGGTTCGGAAGGGGATTCTGTAATGATAAAGTATATTAGGAAGATGAAAAATATTTTCATGGATTTATTTATCCCTATTCCCTGCAGTTCCCTGAACTCCGAACACCAGGCTCTGAACTCGTGTTTCAAAACCCTGAACCCCAAGCCCCGAACTTCAAGCTCTTTCTTCAATGACCCTCGATCCGTATTCCCTTTTCTCCTCTGTGTCATCCTTCTTTTCTCTGCCCCAGTCTTTTCCCAATCTCAGAATTACGGCATAAAATATCCTGAAATAAAGACACTGATTCTTGAAAACAGGTTTGACGCCGCTCAGAAGCTTCTCGATGCATCGGCAGGAACAGAGACAGGCAGTGCCAGTCTTGAACTTTACCAGACAGAAATCTGGATAGGGAGAGCGAACAGTCTTTATGAGTCCGGAAAGAAAAAATCTGCTTTCGAGTATTATGAACTTGCATACCAGAAGTGGCCCAATCATCCGACAGTGTATCAGAGATACAATGAACTGAGAGGAAGGAGTCTTTCGGATCTGTCGGTCAGAAACACTGCCGGACACTATGGAGCAGGAAATGCAGTCAGCATCTCCGAAAAAGCATACGACAGAAGGGCTGCGGATTCAGCAGTGCAGCCGGAAAGAAGAACAGAGAAGGAAGACACATTTCTTTTTGCCTGGTTTCTTGTGCTTTCTGCACTCGTTCTTTCCCTACTTGCGACAAACATCAGCTTACTCATCATACTGGCAAGGCAGGAAAAAAAATGATTTCATTCATCGGCGAACGGAGAAAAAGAATTAAAAGACCTCCCGGCATTCTTTTTGCAGGCATCATGTGCTTCCTTTATCCTGTCATAAACATCTGGAGTCTATGCACCTTTTATCATATCCCGGTCAGGGACTTCGCCCAGGTTTTCAGGTTCATCAACGGACTTCAGACAGTCCTTGTCTTTGCTCCGGTGCTGCCTGGGATCGGACTTCTTTCAGTGAAGAAATGGGGCTGGTACAGTTTTCTTGCATACTGCTTCTCGCTTCTTATGTTCAATATATATGCCTTATATAAATTTCATGCATCTAGAAATGTCTATTCCATTCTTGAAACTGCTGCAGTGATTACAGTGTCAGTCTATTTTCTCAGAAGAGACATATCCGCTCCTTACATGAAACTGTATCCCAGGGGATTCCGGGGAGAAAATAGAATTCCGGTGGAAGCAGAAGTCGAGATACTCTGCGGCAGTGAAAAATGGACAAGGAAGACCAGGGATTTTTCCGTATCCGGCTTTTATACGGACTGGAATGATTTTCCTCTTCATCTGAATTCAGAGATTCTTGCAAGGTTCAGGCTGGGAAATGAATCTTTTGAACTGAATGCAGGGGTTGTGCGGACAGATGAAAACGGTGCAGGATTCGCGTTCCGTGACACTGACAGTGAAACTGAAAGCAGACTGGAAAGGAGTCTTGCATGAGGAGAGAAAAAAATGGGATTTTTAAGGGCGAAGCCCTTAAAACCGCCGGTAGGCTCCCCTATATAACGCCCCACCTGCGTAAGGTGATTACTAAATCTGAGGAGATAATCATGAAAAAAACATTATTTTACATAACAGTTCTTGCAGGCTTTCTTTCAGCCGGATGCGGCGGGACAGTCAGTCAGTCGGAAGTTCAGGCCCGGGCGGACAGATGCAGCAAGATACTGAAGGACGCAGGTTCCTATTCCAGTTTTGCAGCAAGATATTCAGGAAACTGCTATACATGCACTCCGTATCCTGATCTGACCCCGTTCATCATAGCGTATACTGCCTGCAGAAAAAGCCTGAATGAGATGAAATCGGGCAGGACAGAGATTCCTCTCTGACAGGAACAAAAGGAGAAAAAATAAAATGAAAAAATCAATCAGAAAAGCGTTTTCCATACTGGCAGTTCTCACCGTCTCCGTTCTTTCACTGAATTTCGGGGTCGGGGTGCTTGACGGAGGACTTCCTCAGCCTCTTCCGAAAGTTTCGGCAGATGCATCAGGCAATGCGGTATTTTCTTTTCCGATTGAAGTTTTTCCAGGGACAAAGGGTGTCGATCCGGAGCTGGGCGCATCATACAGTTCTGCAGCAGGAGACGGAGATTTCGGTGCAGGATGGAATCTGTCAGGAATCGGCAGGATTACAAGATCGCCTGCCGGGATGAAATACACTGCAGATGATGCTTTCATCAGTTCTGTCTCCGGGAAACTCGTCAGAACCGGAACAAGTCCGAACGGTTTTTATTACAGAAATGATCCTGATGCTCATTTCATTTACGAATACAATGTAAATACGAATTCATGGTCTGCGAAGGACAGCGCAGGAAATCTTTATCTGTTCAATGAAGTGTCTTATTTCGGAAGCAGTGTGAAGTCATGGTTTCTGACTGAGTTTCGGGACAGTTCCGGGAATTCGTGGAAAGTGTCCTATTCCGACAGAAGCAGACTGGATGAAGACGATGTGAGGATCAGTTCAATTGTCTATGCAGACAGAACTGTCACTTTCACTTATGCAGACTCTTCCCTGTATTCGACCCTGTTCACTTACGGAAATGCAGAAAGAGACAGATCGCTGATTTCCTCCATAAAAGCAGAGGGCGGAGGCAGATACCGTGAATATACGTTCACTTATGAAACAGGGGAGTTCGGGAAGGAGAGACTGAAAAAGATCGGCAGAAAGGAGAATACAGGGAACGGGGAAGCAGTCTTCAGAGACATTGAATTCAGCTACAATGCCGACAGGACACTGGATATGGAGCAGCAGAGAGACTACCGCATAAACAATACCTACGCCTTTTCCCAGATTCCGTTTCAGGACAAGACTCAGTGCGTCAGCGGAGAACTGGCCTGCCAGCAGGCAGGAGTCAGCTGTGCGCCCGGAGCATCATATCCTGCGTGTGCCTCTACGAAAGCTCAGAACGCAGCAAAGTGCACTACTTACAAACAGAGATGGCAGGCGGTCTGCTGGTTCGGTCTCCCCTCTCCCAACCATACTCTGCAGTCCGGCGACATAGAGGGAGACGGAAAACCGGAACTTCTTCGAATAGTCGGCGGCGAAAAGCAGAATAATCTTACAATTACTGCAATCAGGAATCTGGACGGCACAATGACTGAGGAGACTGTCTCTCCGCAGTTCGGAGGACTTGCCTACAGGGGATTCAATACAATGAGTTTCGGAGATGCGGACGGGGACGGAAGAGTTGATTTTGCCTATTCCAATTCCGATTCTCTGCAGATCATGTACGGGAACGGAACGGGCTTCAGTGCTCCTGTAACTGCCTCCACATCCGGAGGTCAATCAGTAAAAGTCCCGCTTCCTGCGCCTCTTTACTTTACCGATGTTCCGGATACCGGATGGAAGGGAGGCTTTGTCGACATCAACGGAGACGGAAAGACTGACTATGTGAGAGTCATAGATGCGGATAAAATAGGGATTTTCATTTCGAAAGGCAGAACCTTCAGTCCGGAAATCGTGTCCGACATCAAGGGAGTCTTCATTGCTGAAGGCACGGCTCAGCAGCCTCCCATGTTCCTGGATATGGACGGAGACGGCAAGCCGGAACTGGTCTACCTGACTCAGAGCTTCTGCACTGTGAAGAAATTCAATTCAGACTATACAGGCATTGTAAACGGCTCAGCGCTTGCCTACGGTGCAGTTCCTGATTTCGGAGATCCCCGTAACAGGTTCATCAGTGATCTGAACGGAGACGGAAAGCCGGACATCATTGCTGTCAGAGATGCGACATACGATGTATTTTATTTTACAGGATATGATTTTGTAAAGAAGGTATATAATAAGCCTGCTTCAGTGAAAAGAGCCGTTGATGATCCTTTCAGTGCAGGATACGTGAACCTGTCGAAAAGTTTTGCAGACGTGAACGGTGACGGTCATCCTGACCTGATTAATTTTGACGGGACTGAAATTCAGGTCTTTCTTTACAGCAGGGTCAGCATGGGGTTCGAGGATAATCCTGTCCTGAGGAAGTCTGCCTCTTCATTTCTTTATGCAATGGACGTGAACAGGGATGGACGGGCCGACCTGATTTCACTGAAGGCGGACAAGGACAGTCTTCTTCAGAACACTCCCATTTACGGAACTGCAGTCAGTTTCAAGGCAAAAAGAATGGAGATGAAAAGTGAAAGACTTTCAAGAGAAGCTGCAAATGCAGCCGGTCTTGTCACAGCAAGCGGATATTTGAGTATTCTCACTATGAACCCTTTCATTATAGCCGGTGCTGCCATAAATTCATATATTGCGACGCAGAAGGCAATCCGGGCAATGGACAGGGCGGATCTGTTCAGTTTTCTGAAATTCATACTCGATTCACTGATTGTACCGGAAGGAAGCACTCTTTCCGTCACAAGTTTTACTCCTCAGAAAAAAGGAAATCTGCTCATCGGTACAAGCGACGGATACAGAAGATCGGAAACGGTTGAATACGGCGAGACAAAGGATATGCCGGGAACATATCTTGCCGGTTCAGGAAACGGTCAGATTCTTCCGAATCCGTCCAACAGCACTCTTGCCGTAAAAATCATTACAAATTACGGAGACGGGTCTTCTGACTATGATGCATTTGACTACCAGGATGCAAGAATACTGACCGGGCTTCCTGAAGAAAGGGCTGATCTGGGCTGGCGCAAGGTGACTGTTTCCAGCTTTCCGGAAGGAACAAGAACGGAGACCCTGAATTTTCAGAGCAGCAGGGATCTGGCAGGAAAGACTGAACGGCATACTGAATTCAACAGCGCAGGACAGATTTCTTCAGATATGTCAGTCCAGTATGTCACAGGACTTACCGGTGCAGGAACCAGGTTCACTGTTCCTTCCTCCAGAACAGAACAGAAATTCAGAAACGGGAGTCTGTTCAGGACAGTGAATTCTTCAGTCAGCTATGATGCGTACGGGAATCCGACTGGAACAGTCATATCCTCTGACGGACATACTGAGGAAACTTCCGCAGCATATATCAATGACTGGACATTTGATACATATATTGAAGGACTTCCGGAAACTTCCGTAAAGAAAATCAACGGTGCAGTTCAGGAAGAAAAAAGTTTCACCTATGATTCAATGAGAAGACCAGTTTCCGTGACTCTTTTTCCTTCTTCTTCTCCAAGAACAGTTTCAACTTCTTACGATTCTAAAGGACAGCCTTCCCTCATCACAGATGTACTGGGATATACAGTATCCCATATCTACGGGCAGTCTGCAGGGAACTGTCTTTCTGAATCGAAAAATCCGCTGGGGCACGTCAGCCGGACTGTCTGCAATGAAGAAAACGGGACAGAGGTGCAGATGACCGACCCGAACGGTGCAGTGACTCAGAAACTGTATGACGAATACGGAAGACCTGTCGGGACAATTCTTCCGGGAAACAGTCAGACTTCCGAAGAGACGAGTTATGAATTTACACAGAGTCCTTTCGGTCATGTTGTCAGGAAGAGGGTGCGGGACGATGTAAACGGATGGATAGAGTCTGCGGAATTTTTCGATGCAAAAGGCAGGAGCATAAGAAAGGAAAGTCCGGGAATCGGGGGAATGAAATTTGTGGAACTGACAGAGTATGATTCTGCCGGAAGAACAGCAAGAAAGTCGGATTCTTTCCTGGAGGGAAGTGAAAGCCCTCTCTGGTCTGTCTATTCGTACAATGCGGACAATGAAACTGTTTCTGTCAGTCTGCCTGACGGCGGAAGAGCAGACAGCAGTATATCATTGTCAGGGTCAAATGTAATCAGCAGTTCCACTGTATATTCCCCGTCAGGCGTGCAGATCCGGTTCACTGAAACGGAAACCGATGCACACGGGAAGACAGTGAGGAAGACGGTGGACGGGAAAACTGTCAACTATGCATATGATGCACTGGGGAGGATGACCGAGATTTCCGATCCCGCAAACGGAAAGACTTCCATCAGTTACGACATATTCGGAAACAGGACAGGACAGACGGACAAAAACTCAGGAACGGTTTCCTATCAGTATGACACAGCAGGCAGGATGACAGGACAGACAGATGCGAGAGGAATGAAGGTGAGCTTCGACTATGATGCACTGGGAAGAGTCACTGCACAGAGAGGAAGCGACGGAACAAAGACAGAGTATGTCTATGATGAGACACTGAAAGGGAAGGTGTCCCGTGTGACAGATACGACCGGGACTGCTGATTACAGTTATGATATTCGTGGAAACAGCATACAGAGAGTGAAGAAA
The DNA here is from genome assembly GCA_035345895.1 of Leptospiraceae bacterium. Lineage (GTDB taxonomy): Bacteria > Spirochaetota > Leptospiria > Leptospirales > Leptospiraceae > DAORDI01. The sequence continues at coordinate 1,932 of DAORDI010000091.1, read as the reverse complement.
ATCGACGAATACATACTTGTGTTCCGGAATGAATATGATTCCCTGTCAAGAGTGACGAATATGACGTATCCTGACGGTACAAAGGCGAATTACAGGTACAGTCCGGACGGGCAGCTGTCCGAGATTACGATGGATGCAGCCGACGGGACATCGCACGGGAATACAGTCGTGAGTTATGAGCAGAGGGCAGATCAGGGATCAGGAATTCAGCTGATGAGAAAAGCCGGGAACGGTGTAATGACATCAGTGGGTTACGACAGAATCTACAGAAGACCGGCCTCGCTTCAGACGAGTCTGTCTTCAGGACATATGGAAAAGAGCCTGAATTACAGTTATGATGAGAAGGGAAACATGACTGAACTGACAGACAGCATCATATCGAACAGGACGCAGAAGT
>DAORDI010000091.1:0-1435 GCA_035345895.1 Leptospiraceae bacterium | reverse complement strand
AAGGGAAACATGACTGAACTGACAGACAGCATCATATCGAACAGGACGCAGAAGTTTGAATATGATCTGATGAACAGACTGGTGAAGTCGAGCGGACAGTATGGAACAGAGACATACACATATACGGACAGTGGGAATATGACGAAGAGAGGCAGCACGGCACTCAGCTATGGCGACCCTAATCATATCCACGCAGTGACCGAGTCCGTGACCGAGCCTGGAAACACGATGAGTTATGCGTATGATGCATCGGGAAATATGACGGACAGGAACGGGGACGTTCTGCGTTATGATGCATTGGGAAGAATGACTGAGATGAATACCGTTTCAGGCGACAAGGCAGAATACAGCTATGATTCCTCCGGGAAACGTGTGAGGAAGAAAATTACATCCTCGTCAGGAACAGTGTCACAGACATCCTACTTCCTGGAAGAAAGTTATGAAATCGTGAAAGAACCTGGAAAACCGGAGAAGCATACACTGTATGTGAGAGGAGCCAAAGGGGATCTGGTGAGTCAGATGACGAGAGACAATGCGGTGCTTGTGGGGGCAGCGAATAGCGAAGAGCGGACAGCGAGCAGCGGGAAAAGACTGGCGGATTCATTCTTCAGTGGAAACATACTGTTTGCGGACTGCAAAGGAATTGCAGTTAATTGCAAGGAATACAGAGAGAACAGGATACTGTATTCAGTAAAGAATGCTGTTATAATGATATTTCATCCTAAGAACAGGGAGCTGAGAGATGCTATACTGTGGATCGGGGTGATGGGGATTGTGCTTCTGATACTGGGAATAGCGAAGAGCGAAGAGCGGATAGCGAGCAGCGGGAAAAGCGTTTTCGGAACATTGAACCCCTCTATTCGCCGTTTACGCTATTCGCCAATCACAGTTCGCTCTATTACGAACAGAGGTTCTGAACTTCAAGCTCCTTTCTTGCGCTTCTCAGCGGGAATCCTCCTAGTATCCATCCTGTTCCAATTTACAGCCTGTGTGGGGAAAAAAGGCGGAAAAGACGGAACACCGCCCTGGATACTGATGCAGACCGGAGTGAACGGGGATACTGTTTCAATCAGTCAACCTGGGTATGTGCCTGGGTCAGGATCAGGGATCGGGGGTCAGGGATCAGTAAACGGGATGTTCTTTCTGCATCAGGATCATCTGGGGTCGGTGACAATGGTGACAGATGGTGCAGGCAATGTAGTCAGCGGCGGAAGTCTGGGAGGCAAGGCGAATTATCTTTACAGACCTTATGGCGAGATAGACCGGATGAATTCTTCCGGGCCTGATATTACTAAGTTCAAGTATACAGGCCAAGAGGAAGATAAAGAATCAGGACTTTATTATTATAAAGCGAGATACTATGATGCGAGTCTGGGAAGGTTCAATTCGGCGGACAGTCTGATTATGCCTGAGTCGATTCAGGGAATGAATCGGT
>DAORDI010000090.1:14080-18687 GCA_035345895.1 Leptospiraceae bacterium | reverse complement strand
TTTTTCTTCTTCATTTTGAATGGAACCTTTTGTATTCTTCTTCTGAACCGAAAAGCTGTATTAAATTATCGGAAGGGGAGTGATAAGACGAATAGGGATAAGTTTGAAAATTTTCAGTGAATTTGTGCTTTTGAGGATTCTGATGAACATAACGAATAACAGTCAAGAGATATTCATTGGATTGAATCAATTTGCGTTTAAAACTTTTTTGAAAAAAATATCCCTTTCGGCCTATGGCTTTGTTTACACTCTTTGCATAAGCATTGAAAAAATTCGAAAACGGCTGCCAGTATTTATCAGATTCAAATTCTGAATTCATTCGAATGACTGAATGAAAATGATTGTCCATCAGGCAGTAGGCAAATGTTTCAGCAACTCGGGATATATATTTATTCCATAAAGTCAGGAAGTATTCATAATTCCTTTCTTGCGGGAAAATGGAATTTTTATCATAACCGCAATTGTAGATATGATAGAAATTATTTTTGAGCAGGAGGATTTGCCTTTTCATATTAGCTTAAAGGATGTTCTTGCCTTTTACCGAGGCTGGCATAGAGCCAATTAGAATTTCCGAATTAGCTTTGTATTTGTCGTTTTCCAATTTACGAACAACTTTGAATTCTACAAGTGCGTCAATATCTCTTGTTAAAGTCCGTTTGGATTTGTTAAAATAATTCAGTCGAACTGCTTCATTAATTTCGGATATTTCCTGCAAGGAATATTCTTTACTGAGATCCATAGACAGGACTAGGCCGAGTATTCTCCTGCTTACGGATCCTGTTTTTCCGAATTGATTATTTGATCGGAATACTTCATTTACAAAATTTCTCCATGCAAGTTCCAGCTGATTTTGATTCACCAAAGTAAAAACTTCCTGAAGGCCGTCTTTGAATCCTTGTAATGCGTACATAATGAAATTTGTAAGATTTCCATTTAGTTTTGAAGTTTCTGACAGTTGTCTATAGTATTCATTTCTTGTATTGTTATAAAAATTAGACAAAATGTGAGCTGCGATGTCAGGAACCCCTGCTCTCAGAAGCAGATAGAATTCAAGTAATCTGGCCGTTCTTCCATTTCCATCACCAAATGGATGAACCCATGCAATGTAAATATGAGAAACTATAGCTTGAATGATGGCTGTAGAAAAAGTCTGATCTTTTTCAAAATGAAACTCTGATCTGCTCCATTCACAAAAATTTTTCATCAGAGTTTCCACTTCAGAATGGTCAGGAGCCCGATAGTTTCCAACTGTAACATTATTTTTTCGAAATTCACCGGGAACTGCTTCAAAGTTCGTTCCAAGATTTTTTCCAATCATTTTATGGAAATCCTTAATTAAATCCGGAGTGATCAGTTGTGATTGGCCTTGCAGAACAATACTGTCCCTTAATAAATTCAATGCATCCAGAACATTTTTTACTTCTATTTCCATATATTGTTTGGAAATAGAGAGTGATTTTCCTTCATGAATCATTTTGATTTCTTCTTCAGAAAGAGTGTTACCTTCAATTGCAGTTGTGGCCAATGCACCTTTAATCAGATTTACAGAATAAATCACCTGTCTATAGCTGGGCATTAAAGGAGTGCTGGAGATTGCCTTTATTAAGGATTTGCACTGACCAAGTAAAAAATAGCTATCTTCGGATAGATCCCAAGATTTTTTAAAAGAAATGAATGAATGTGTTTTGCTTGGACTCATGACAGTTATATCGTCAAAAAACTAGCATTTTTTGTCAATAATTCTGTCTTTATTTTAATTTTCTTTGAAAAATTCATTTATGCTTTTCACGCGGCCAGCTCTTCATTCAGTTCGTTCAGCATTTGGTTAAGATCAGTTCCGAATAATTTCTTTGCTCTGCCCAGCCCGCCTTTGTCGCAGAAGGGAGGAAGCTCAGCCAGATCTTCTTTTTCCAGACGGATGCTGACTGCAATGAAGTCCTTCATCATTCGAAGCCACTCCATCTGTTCTTCTGTATACTTTGGCTTGCCTGCATGTTTTGCAAAAATCCATCTTTGAAAGTTTTTATTTACTGTGATGTCATAGGATGTAAGCTTAGAATCAATTTCCAGCACACGGCGGATGACGGATACGAGGGCTGTGAGCTCCTGTTCCGGTTTCCCCTCCACTGTTTCCAGCTGTTCATAGGCTTTCCATAGATTAAGCGGTGCAAACTTCGGTTTTGCCTGAAGAATGGCTTCGGAAAGATCCTGAATGATCTGGAAAGTAAGTTCCTTCTTTCTTTTTTTGAAAGAATAAAAAATCTGCAGCCCGATGATTTTATCCTTATTTTCCTTCAGATAATCTTTAAATTCTATAATCAATGCTTCTGATTTCTTTTTTGCATCTGCATCCCAGCCCACTGAAGTGACTTCGTCTATATTCGTTCTGTCTATGATCTGAAAATGAGATTTCTGGATATTGATAAGTTTTTCTCTGTATTCCGGTTTATCAAATGTCTTATGAATTTTTTCTATGATCTTCTGTCTCGCATCCTCTGCTGTCGCTGTCGAAGACATTGTCCTTCGTTCTGCCTCCAGCTCATCCGGATCAAATGCAGCTAGCAGATTTCCGATTGTTGTATGAATAGACTCACCGGAAAGCTTTTCCAAATCATTTTTTTCTTTTTGGTTCAGACTTCTTTCCAGACGGGAAAGCCTATTGGCAAGCGAACTGAAAGTATCCTCTTCTGTATTTCCGAACACTATATCTTCCATCAGCTTTTTCATACTCACAGTCGGTTTTCTTTCCATTGGTCTGCTGTCTGTTTTTATGGACTTGCATACACCGACTGCATCAATAACCACAAAATGAGTCTTGTTTCCTGTTGCTGAAGAAGTGACTCTTTTCAGATCATCATAACTGAATGTCCTTGTACCTCTTCCAAGCATCTGCTGAAAATAATTCTTGCTCCGGACATCTCTCATAAACAGAAGACATTCTATTGCTTTGACATCTGTTCCGGTGGCAATCATATCGACAGTGACTGCAATTCTGGGATGATAGGCTGTCCTGAACTGCTGCAGAACTTCGGAAGGTTTTTCTTCCGTATTCCCGTATGTCACTTTTTTGCAGAAAGCATTTCCTTCTCCAAATTCTTCTCTGACGATTTTAATAATATCTTCTGCATGACTGTCCGTCTTTGCAAAAATCAAAGTTTTTGGAACTTCTTTTCTGTTTGGAAAAATTTCAGTATTGATCTTTTCTTTAAAGGTTTTGATCACAGTTCTGATCTGATCAGGATTGACTACCTTGCTGTCAAGTTCAGTGGGAGCGTATTCCACTTCTTCATCCACCTGCTCCCAGCTCATTTTTCGTGTCAGCTTGTCCCTTTTGTCAATGAACTGCTTCGCTTCAATTTTTGCACCCTGCGCAGTAATCTTTGTTTCAATCGTATATACATCATATCCCACGTTCACACCGTCTGCAACTGCCTGCTGATGAGTATACTCACTTACGACATTCTTGTTGAAAAAGCCGAATGTACGGCTGTCAGGAGTCGCTGTCAGTCCGATCAGAAATGCATCATAATAATCCAGCACCTGTTTCCACAGATTGTAAATACTTCGATGACACTCATCAATAATGATGACATCAAACATTTCTATGGGAACTTTGGCGTTGTATTTCACTTCTACAGGTCTGCTGATTTCAGAACCTTCATTCAGTGATTTTTCTTCATTCAGTGTCAGTTCGTTATCACCTCTCAGGATAGAGTACATCCTTTGTATTGTACTGATGCAGACATGTGATGCTGCAGAAATTGAATTTGAGGAAAGTCTTTGCACAACATACAAGTCTGTGAATTTTCTTTTATCATCCTGAGGAGTAAATGCCTGAAATTCTTTTTCTGCCTGTTCGCCTAGGTTTTTAGTATCCACTAAAAAGAGTATTCTTTTAGCTTTTGCAAACTTGAGCAGTCTGTAGATGGATGTAATTGCAGTAAACGTTTTTCCGGCTCCTGTGGCCATCTGAACAAGAGCCTTTGGCTTATTTTCACCGAAAGATTTTTCCAGGTTTTCAATTGCAGTGAACTGACAGTCCCGTAAATTCTCTCTGCTCAGTTTTGGAAACTCTTTCATTTTTTTTCTCAAGGTGGAATCCTGCTCGAGCAGCTCCTTCAGTGCTTCCGGTCTGTGAAAATGAAATACTTCTCTGGCTCTGGGCTTTGGGTCGGCTGTATCCGTAAAATGAGTTTCCAAGCCGGTTGTCTCATACAGAAACCGAATCGGTGCAGAATAGTGTCTCAATCTGGGGAGTTTGCTTTTAGCATATCGTTCAGTCTGTTCCTCTACAGGCGTAAGAATTGTCCCAAACTTTTTGGCTTCAATAATGGCACATGGTTTTCTGCTGATAAACAATACATAATCTGCAGGACCGGATTCCGTCTGCATTTCCCTAAAAGCAATGCCTGCGCCAGCTGAAAAATCCATTTTATCAGAATCCTGAACAATCCAGCCTGCTTCTTCCAACTGCCTGTCTATAAGATCTCTTGCCTTCTGTTCCGATTTCTGATTCATATTACACCATATTTATTTAGGAAAACATACTATTGTCAACACGAAAAAATTTTCAGCCAACCTCCTCCATTACCCATTCCCCAACATTC
>DAORDI010000090.1:0-13980 GCA_035345895.1 Leptospiraceae bacterium | reverse complement strand
TGGGAGTTCCTACGGACCAACTGGGACAGCCTTTCGTAGGAGTTCCTACAGACAACTCGGAAAGGCTTCGTAGGAGTTCCTACAGATCGCCCGGAAAGGCTTCGTAGGAGCCCTACAGACCAACCTGGAAAGGATTTGAACAAGCTCAGTGCAAGCTACGCGTGAGTATCATTTTTTTATGCCTTTACACAGTCGCGATCAACACAGATATTTGGATTCATTCTCTGTGTGAATCCGTGTGTATCCGTGGTGAATCATCCTTATCTTGACAGTATGGGCAGCCTGCCTAATCCACAATTCTCCCAAAGGAGAAAACAGCATTTGCGACATACAACGCCCAAATTACGAAGATCAGCAGGATCAGTGAATACAGCAGTTGTCCTAGAAATCTCTGCTTTTTGAGAGATCTGTGCAAGGAATAATCGACGACAGAAAAGAATACGGTATATGTAATGATATATCCGAAAACGGCGGCGCTCAGAGGGCCTCTGTACCGGGATGCTGTGAAAATAAATCCGTACAGAAATAAATGCAGGGCCGAAAGGAAATATCTTGCGGGAAGAGAAATATCTTTTTCCTGATTTTCCTTTAGGAGGATTTGTCTGATTCGTTCTGCCAGAAAGAATACGGACGGTGAAACTGCGGTTATAATAACTATACTTATTATCATTCGATATATGTAAATGCCTGTGAGGAGAATGGGAAATATTTTTCCTGCACTGCGCAGGATCACGATATCCCTGTTCATAAAAACAAGAGCTGCGAGACCGGAACCGACGATACAGCTGAGCACGGAAATACAGATCATAAGTATTTTCATAGTCTGGTTTTTTCAATTTTTCCTTACTCACGGAATATCCGCAACAGAAATATGGCATACTCTTTCGGTTTTTGTTTTGCCTTTCTCAGGAATCAGGTCAGGTTCGGGAGACAAAAAGGCTTGACCCTACTCTGCTTCATGTACTCTTGAACTGTGAAAAAACTTCCGGTGGGAATTCAGACATTTTCGGAAATCAATTCAACAAACTTACCATTTTCCTTATAGAGTAATTTAATTCTTAAACATTCCCATTTTTCAGTAAGGGCTCTGCATAAAATAAGGAAGCAGAAGTTCCTCGAAAGTATAAAATCCTTTGTCTCTGCCATTCATACTCTTGGCAACAAATATTGCACCATTCCCGAAAGCTTCTCGTGTTATAGACTCATGGACCAAACGGACAGTCTGAAATGGAAATCCACAAATAATTTCGTGTTTTCCTATGATACCGCCTGCCCGTACAGATTTAATTTCATCTGTATCAATATCTAAATTTCTTGCTATGGCTTTTGCTGTTCCAGAAATTTCCGGCTTATCTTTAAAATGCTCTTCAACTACCGCAAAATCAATCATTGGAGCTATTTTTTTGAGGTACTTAGCTGAAACAATGAGATAATTAATTCCGAGAGTTATATTTGGAGACCAAAACACAGGAATTCTTTCAGAAAACTTTTTTAGCTTTGTTACTGATTCCTCTGAATAATGCGATATTGCACTTATAATTATAATATTTCTTCTTACTGCCTCCGATCCATAATAATCCAATCCTGATTCTGATGAAAAATCAATGATCGCTTCCACTGGCTGTTCATCCAGGAGACAGCCAAAATCAGTATGATCTGCAGAATATATTAACCCTGGTTCATCTGATTCTTCACCTAAAAATTCAGGAACCGACCGATGTTCAAGTTTGGATGTTTTACGAATAACCCACTCAAGTACAATTTCCTTATTTCTCAAGATTACAGATGCAACAGCTTTTCCAGTTTTGCCAAAACCAAACAGTCCAACCCTCATCTTTTTACCTCTTTAATATTGAGATTAGTCGGATGAAAATCTCATCCCATGCGAATAAAGTCAATCTATAGCAATCAAGCCCAAAAGACAAGCTTTTTTTTACTGATCTTATATATCCAAAACAACTTTGCAGCTCTGGTCTGACTTATATATGTAATGAATAATTATTTGATATTGCAGTACCGGGAATTCTAATCTGCTTCCTCAGTTCCTGGGACTGGACCTTGCAATTGCCCCGCAAGACAAGTTTTAAGGAGTGATTATCCTTCGGCAGTACGGAGCTGCCTGAAAATTTCATTCTTCCGCCAATGAAATTATACTCATATTCAAAAGTCTTTGCGTATTTCTACTTTATTGAGCCTGTAAAATCAAAGTCTTCGAATGTACAAAGCGCAATTACTTTTGGTAATCAGTATAATTATTTAAGAATAATAATGCTCAAAATCCAGAATATGACAAAATCGCATCAGTATTCCGAATACACTTCTATATGATGTCGGCAGTCAACGAATGAAAATTTTGTATTTGCATAGACATATACCAGTTTTATCATTGTCTCTATGAATAAAAAAAAATATTACAGTTATTTTCACTACTGTTTACATATTCATCAGCAGGATATTTCTGAAAAAGACGAGCATTCATTTATTCAGGTAATGCTTTTTGCTGCAAAAAGATGAGAGAACGAATTCGCAGTTTTTTAAAAATTTCAGGACAAAAATCCGTCTATCTGTATTCTGTTGTGGTCGGGATGCTCAGCGGGCTGATGGCGGGCATTTTTATGCTTCTTCTCGAAAAATCTTCTGAATATATACAATATATTACATCTGACCTTTTCTTATCCCACAGAATCAGTTCTGATGGAATGAATATTGAATGGTCGTCAAAACTTCTTCTGATTATCTTTCTCCCTGCACTGGGAGGGCTTCTGACAGGGCTTCTTGTCCATTTTCTCTGCAGGGAAGCCTCAGGTATGGGAACTGACTCGATGATCTATGCCTTTCATCACAAGGAAGGACAGATGAGCACAAGAATTCCTTTCATTAAATCCATAGCTACTGTAATTACGCTGTCTACCGGAGGGAGCGGGGGGAAGGAAGGTCCTATTTCACAGATCGGTGCGGGATTCGGGTCGATGGTGGCGAGGCTTGCACAGGCAGGAGCAAGAGCAAGAAGGACTCTTCTTCTTGCCGGAACGGCAGGCGGCCTTGGAGCAGTGTTTCATGCACCTCTTGGGGGAGCCCTCACTGCAGCAGAGATGGTCTACAAGGAAGACGTGGAATCGGATGCCCTTCTTCCCTGCGTGATTTCTTCCTCTACTGCATATCTCATCAATCAGACATTTTTTCCGAAGGGAACTGTTTTTTCATTACATTCGGATATATCATATTCTTTCAAGGAATTCCCTTTCTACTTTATACTGGGTGTCCTCTGTTTTATGGGCGGGAAATTTTTCATTCAGGCATTTCAGATTGTGCAGAAATGGAATGAGACTCTGAAGATTCCTCCCTATGTCAAACCTGCAATAGGCGGTCTTGCAGTAGGCGTCCTCGCTGTCTTCTTTCCAGAGGCTGCAGGAACAGGAGAAAAATTCATTCAGAAACTTCTTCATGGAGAATTCCAGGAGATCTTCAGAACAGGCCATCTGTTTTCCATTCTGCTCTTCATTCTTTTTTTCGTGCTCAAGACATTCAGTTCGGCTCTCACAATAGGCACGGGGGGTTCTGCGGGCGTATTCGGCCCTTCTTTGTATGCGGGGTGCATGATCGGAGGAGTGATGGCCCTTGTGTCCTCTCTTGTACTCGGAACCAAGGTTTCTTTTGCAGGTTATATGCTTGTAGGAATGGGTGCATTTTATTCCGGTGTAGCCAGTGCTCCTATTGCAGGAATGATTATGACCTGCGAGATGGTGGGAAGTTATTATCTCCTTCCACCTCTGATGCTTGTAACGATCATATCATTTTCCCTCAGCAATAAATTTTCCATCTACAAGAATCAGCTTCTGAACAGATTCGCCTCTCCTGCGCATTTCTGGGATATGAACAGGGACATCATGGAAAATATTTATCTGAAAGATCTGCCGTCGTATTTCAGGAAATTTGCAGTCCTTCCCAAAGACACTGTGATCCGGGATATGGAATCGCTTGCGACTGAGATTCAGGCAAGTGATTTTATAATCGTCAACCCAGATAATACGTACTACGGATTTGTTTCTCTCAGGAAAGTCAAAAACCTGAGGGAGGAAAGTCCTTTCATCGGGGATCTGATTATCCTGGAAGAACTTGCAGATACGAATGTTCCCTGCATGTCTGTACATGACACTCTGAAAAAGACATTCGACACCATTCTGGAATATGATGTGGACAAGATTGCAGTTCAGGAGAACGGTCAGGTTCTGGGTTATCTTAGAATCTCCGATCTTTTCAGAATTTATTATAAGTTTATCAAGAAAAAATAGGACAGCTGCCTCAGAATATCTGTTCCAGTCGTAAATTTTCGATTTGACTTATTTTTTTTTTTGATATTCTGTATTTAAGGAGACTATAAATGAGTCTATTTACTCTTTTTATGTTTGTATTGGGGTTGACAGCATCCATTTACTTGCTGGTCTCAGCGATGACTCGAATCATTTCCAGAAAAACCAGTGAAGAAATGGAAGAAAGACTGAATTCGATGCAGAAGAAAATTGATAAACTTACAGCCGCTGCTGAGGCAAATAAATGATTGGAACCATCGCTTCAGTTATTGCAGTCATCGATTTCATTTTCCTCAAAAAGAAATAATCCCGTTCCGAATTTTAAGACTTGATTTTCAAAAGACTTCCTTCAGATTTGAATGAATATGAAGAAAAAAATTCTGATTTCTGTTTCAACTGCAATCCTCCTCCTTCTGTTCATCATTTCATTTCCAGTCAGCTCCGGTCTGGATATCAATGAAAAGAAGTATTCTCCTGCTTCGACTCTGCAGTCCGGTCTTCCGGATGATGAGATTGTCACTGCATTGTCTGAATATCTGAAAATCCAGACAGTCAGGGGAAATGAAAAACAGTCTGCACTGTATCTCAAGAAATTTCTAGACAAGGAAGGGATTGAAAGCAGGATCATTGAATATCCCGGAAAACCCGACAGGGCTAATCTGGTTGCTGAGCTGAAAGGTTCAGAGAACAAGGACGGCATCATACTGATGAATCATATGGATGTGGTGGAGGCAAATCCCTCTGAGTGGTCATTTCCGCCTCATTCAGGAAAAGTGGAAAACGGAAGAATTCTCGGCCGGGGTGCAATTGATATGAAAGGGCTCGGAATCATGCAGCTGTATGCCTTTCTATATATCAAAAGAAATAAAATACCGTTAAAAAGAAATATCATGTATCTCGCCGTTGCCGATGAGGAATCAAGAAGTCTGCACGGTGCAACCTTCCTGATCGAAAAGCACAGAGATATTTTCAAAGGATACTCCTATATGCTGAATGAGGGAGGAGTCGGAACCCTGGGAGTCGCCTTTCCGGGAAAAAAAGTATTCAATATTCAGATGGCAGAAAAGGGAATTCTCTGGCTGAAGTTTTTCGCGTCGGGCGTATCGGGGCACGGATCAACGCCTCCTCCGGAGTATGCCGCGCTCAAGATGATGCGTTTTCTGACCAAGCTTCAGGAAATGAATGATTTCCCAGTCCTCACGGAAGATGTCAGCAGATTCTTTTATATGATGGGAACTGCAGCAGGATTCCCCGATTCCTTTTTCCTGAAGAGAACCAAGAATCCGATTGTGCAGCAGATACTGAAACCGATCATTAAGGGCAACAGACATCTTACAGCAATGACTTCCAATACGATCAGCATCACTTCCATCAACACGGATGCATCCAGCGGAATCAATGTAATTGTGCCTACAGTAACTGCATCAATGGATATGAGAATTCTTCCTGGATTTTCACCCGACGATTTACTGAAAAAAATAGAGACTCTTGCCGCTCAGTACGACATTAAAATTGAAGTCATTCACAAGGAGGCTGCAAGCATATCCGACAGCACAGGAGAACTGTTTCAGGCTCTTGCTGCTGTATCCAAAAAAAATGTGCCTGATATCACAATCACTCCTTTCCTGTCTCCCGGAACCACTGATTCAGGATACTTCAGAGAGATCGGAATCAAATGCTACGGTCTGATTCCTGCACTGATGACAAGCGAGGATCTGGACGGGATTCACGGTAAAAATGAAAGCATATCCATTGAAAATCTGAAACTGGGGACAAAGATTCTTTATGAAACGCTGGTCTCTTTGAATTGAAAAAATTTCAGAATATAGAGGAATTTCTTGACTTTCAGGTAAGTCTGATTTCAGACGAGCTGGCATTCACTGAGTCTGAAAACAGAAAACTTAGAGAGCTTAAGACCGTAAATGAAAGAAAAAAGGCAGGGATTCTCTGGAACCCTGTCTCTCTGGATGAAGAAAGATATCTGAGTGCAGGAAAAATATCAGCAAAATTTTCCAAGTCTCCCGATGAAATCTCTCCAAAATTCAAAAACGGAAGTCCATGCATTTTATATTCTAAAATTAATGATTTTTCATTAAAAGGAAGCATTAAAAAAATATCAGGATTCAGTGTCGAAGTCTATTTTACGGAGGATTCTCTTCCTGATTGGGCTTATGAGGAAGATCTTGTTCTTGAGGCTGTAACCCTCGAGCTTTCCCTTCAGGAAATGAAAAAGAATCTGGAATCATTAAAGCTGAATAAATCACAGAAATCGCAGGAACTGATCAGGATGTTTGCAGGACTTCAGGAACCTGAATTCGTATCATCAAAAACTTCAATTGAAATTCCCCATCTGAACAAGTCGCAGAATCTTGCATTGAATTCCATTTTGAATTCTGAGATTCTTTCCGTATTTGAAGGGCCTCCCGGAACAGGCAAATCCACTGTTCTTGCAGAGGCAGCAAAAATTCTTTCAGAGCAGGGACTGCGAATTCTTGCACTTGCGCCGAGCAATGCAGCAGCAGATTCTCTTCTTTCCAGAATTGCTTCGGAAGGCATTGATGTTCTTCGGATCGGAAATCCTGCACGTTTTTCAGAGGAGGCGGAAAAATTCAGCCTGGACAGAAAAATGGAAGAGTCTGATGAAAACTCTGTAATCAAAGACTGCAGAAAAGATGCAAATGAGCTTTCTGCAAAAGCAAACAAGTTTGTCCGCAGCTTCGGTGCAGCAGAAAGACAGAAACGATCCGACCTGAGAAAAGAAGCAAGGTCTTTACTTAAGAGGGCAGAACAGCTGGAAAAATCCCTCTCCGATTACATATTAGATAAATCTAATGTCATTGTAACCACATTCGGAGCCTGCCCGGGAAGGCTTCTTCAGGGAAGAAAATTTGATGCTGTATTTGCAGATGAGGCAAACCAGGCAGTGATCCCGGAACTTTTACTCTGCCTCGATAAGATTGGAGGAAAACTTATAATCACAGGTGACAGAAAGCAGCTCCCTCCTGTGGTTTTCTCTGAATCAGCCAAAAAGGCAGGACTCGAAAAAAACATTATGGAACTTTTGGATGAGGCTGATTTTTCGGGACAGGCAGAAAAAAATGATAAGAACCGGAAAAAGAAATCAGAAGAAGTCTCGGAAGAATCTGCCTCCGATCAGAGAAAAATCAGCATTCTTCTGAATGAGCAGTACCGGATGCCGGAAAGTCTTTTTTATTATTCCAATACAGTATTTTATGATTCAAAAGTAATTACAATATATCCTTCAGCACCTGAAGAGGACAATTTCCTTTTCATCGACACTGCCGGAGCGGATTTTTTCGAAGAGAAGGACGAGGTCAATGAAAGTTATATGAATTCTGAAGAGGCTTCCCTGCTTCTGCAGTATTTTGAAAACTTTGTGCAGACTGAAGGAATATCGGCAGGGGTTCTTGCACCCTACTCTTCTCAGGTCTACCTTCTCCGGGAAAAGTTCAAGCTTCTGACTAATAAATTTCCTTTATTATCTGTGAATACGATAGATTCATTTCAGGGTTCTGAGAAAGAAGCAATCCTTATCAGTATGACCAGATCGAACGAGAAAGGAAATACAGGATTTCTGTCCGAATACAAAAGACTGAACGTGGCAATGACAAGAGCCAGGAAAAAACTGATTATTGTCGGTGACAGCATCACTCTCACTGCAGATCCTGTACTGAAAAAAATCATTCAGCTTGCAGAAAAAAAAGGACACATCCGCTCCTGTTATGAATTCATGGAATAGGCTTAGTTTAATACTGGACTTCAGATTCAGAATGATATTTTTTGTCTTTATGAACAGGAAAACCTCATTCTTCCGGAAATTCCATATCCAATATATAATATTATTCACTATATTATGTTTCACGGCCTTATGTACAAACCCCATAGAAAAAAAAAAGAAACAGCTTGAAAACTGCAAAATCACTCTTGACTCGGTAAAAATAGCAAAATACAGAATGCTTCTTATCCCCCCTGTACCCAAGATTTACTTCAAGGCAAAAGTCAATGTGGAAAATGCAAATACTGAAACAGTCACGCTTCAGAAATTCGATTTCAAGGTGATGACAAACAGAAAATCACAGAACAATTCCACCATTGCAGAAGTGCAGAGCACTGAAGAACACGAACTTCAGGCGGGTGAAATCAAGGCACTGGAACTGAACCTGGTGACAATGCTTGAAGAGACTGCCGACGAGGAGATTGTAGGACTTGTCATTAAAATATTTAAATCTTTAATTATGAATGAAGAGCTGGAATTTCTGTTGAAAGGGAATGTTCATTTTGACACTGCAGTAGGGAAACTCAGCATCCCGGTCGAGCAGGTATTCAAGACAAAGGCAAGACTCTGATTATGAAAATCATAGCAACAGTTTCAGAACAGGATATCCTCAGTCTGGACAGATACGACACTTCCTGCGTTGACGTGCTGGAAATCCGTCTGGACCTATGTTCCGAAAAATTTCTCTCCGAAAATTTTTCCAGTTCGCTTTCAGACTGGAAAGGTGCACTGCTGTTTACCTACAGAAACCCGGAAGATTCCAGCATAAAGGATCAGCATATCCAGAGAAAGGACTTTATAGAAAAATTCCTGGAACCGTTCAACTCAGAAAATAACTTTCTGGACATTGACATGAAGAGAGATCATGGGATGTTTGAAAAATATGAAATTTCTAATTATAAAATCATTTATTCTGTTCATAATTTTGACGGAATCATATCTTATACTGAAATGAACATCTTCTCGGAACCAAAGAGAAAAACAAATCCAGATTCCATTTTCAAGTTTGCTGCATTTCCGAAGTCGGCAGCTGAGTCAGTCCAGTTTCTCAGCGCAATAAAAGCATTTTCTGTCAAGGCGGCTGTCATCGGAATCGCAATGGGTGCAGAAGGATTATATTCCAGGATTTTTGGAGACCGATTCGGCTCAAGTATGACATACTGCTGTCTGGATGAACCGAAGGCTCCAGGTCAGATCAAAGCGGCGGATCTGAAAAGGATAAGAATTCTTTCTGAACTTGACTTATGAAGGGAGATGAATCTCTATGACAGTGCCTCTGCCTTTTTCTGACTGAACCTTAATGTATCCATTGTGCTTTTCAATGATGCTGTAGGAAATAGACATTCCCAGACCTGTACCATGACCTACCGGCTTGGTGGTATAAAAAGGCTCAAAGACTCTTTTCTTTTCTTCCTCGTTCATTCCAATTCCGTTATCAGAAAAAGACACTACTGTTTCCTTATAAATATCATAGAGGTCCATTCTGATAATTCCCGCAGACTTGTCTTCCGTGTCATTTATTCTTTTGTGAACGGCCTGGCATCCGTTGATGAGAATATTCAGGAAAACCTGATTCAGCTGAGCAGGATAACATTCCACAATCCGCTCTGAACGGAAGTTTTTAATAAATTCAAATTCTTCCTTGTACTGAGTCTTTACAATCCTGAGAGAAGATTCTACCGCTTCCTGAAGAAAGATGCTTTTTTTCTCTGCCTCATTCAGCCTGGAAAAAATCCTAAGATCCTGAACGATTGTTTTTATCCTTCCGCTCCCTTCCAGTATATTATCAATGGATTTATGAAATTTTGCAAAATAGTCATTAAAATAGGAAGCGGTTTCTTCATCTTCTGAATCTGTCATTTCCTGAATTTCTTTCTTGAAGGTTCCCAGATCTCTCTGCAGAGCCTCTGAACTCAGATAAACGTAATTTACAGGATTATTGATTTCATGAGCAACTCCTGCAACCATTGTCCCGAGGGCCGCCATCTTTTCTGAATGAACAAGCTGAGTCTGAGCAGCCTTCAAATCCTTGTGCTGCTTCTCCAGTTTTTCAAGATTCTGCATTCTTTCTGTAATGTCTGTAAATGCTGCAAGGTATCCCTTTTCCGTAAGAAGACCGGATATTTCCACAGTTTTGATTTCTTCTGATCTGCATGATATATGAAAGATAAGAGGTTCAATGTATCTGCTTCCTCCCAGCGCGTCCTCCACAGCCTGATTCCAGATAAACATTGCCCTGTTCCTGTACTCAGTCTGAGGAAAAGCAAGTCTCCACCAGTCATTGACTGTCGGGATATCCTGCAGAGTGTATCCGAAAAGCTCTGAAAATCGGTCGTTATGAAATTCCACCTCACCGTTATTCTTTACGAACATGAGTGAAATTGGAACAGCAGTTATCAGCTGTTCGAATTTCTTTTCCGTCTCCATAAGCTTCTGCTCAGTATACTTTCTCTTTGATATATCACTTTTTAATGCAATAAAATTAAATATCTTTCCGGATGAATCCATAATCGGAGCAATGGTTGCTTCTTCATAATAAAGGTCCCCGTTTTTCCTCTTATTAATGAATTCTCCTTTCCATACATTTCCTGAAAGAATAGTATTCCAAAGCTCCTTAATGATATATGAAGGAGTCTCTCCCTTCAGCATCCTGGTGCTTTTTCCTACAGATTCTGAATACGAATAACCGGAAACAGTGCTGAATACCGGATTTACATATTCTATCACACCGTGAATATCAGTAATAACGATTACAATAGGACTTTTCTCAATGGCAGTAGCAAGAATATTCAGCTGACTCTGTATCGTTTTGTCTTCTGTTACATCTCTTTTCACTGCAATAAAGTTGATCAGCTCATTGTTAAAATTTGTGATCGGAGAAATGACTGTCTCTTCGTAATAAAGATCTCCGTTCTTTTTTCTGTTTATGAGCTCTCCTTTCCAGATTTTTCCTGACATGACAGTCTTCCATAAATCCTGATAGACTTCACTGGATGTCTCCCCTTTCAGAATATTCTGATTCTGACCTATGACCTCTTCGGGACTGTAACCGGTGATTGAGGAAAAAGTAGGATTGACATATTCCGTAACACCGTTTCTGTCAGTAATTACAATGGACACAGGACTCTGCTCTACTGCAGCAGTCAGCTTTTTCAGGAGCTGCTCCACTTTAATTCTGATTTCGATCTCCCTGTTCAGGGAAGTGATCTGCTTCTGAATTTCCTCAGTTCTGGCTTCCACTATTTTTTCCAGATTTTCATTCAGTGCAGTGAGTTTTTTTTCGTTAAGCACTGATCCTTTCTGAATCTCTGACTGTTCCTTGGCCAGAAGAAAGAAAATAAAAAGAATGTAGAAGAAAGTATATATTGGAACAAGCATTACGTAAGGTTTTATGCCTGCACCCGCAAAATAATAGATATCATGACCAGTAATGCAGAGACCGAAAACTGTCATAAGCAGAAAAGAAAGAGAAATTGAATTTCTTTGAACTATATAATATATTATACATATAATTATTCCTGATATATTTCCGGCTGCACTGACAGGAATAATGAAGAAACTGCTGATTCCCCGCAGTATTTCCAGGTTTTCTGCAAACAAGGGAACAAGAGATGCTGCCCCGTAAAATGCCATTGCAATCAGAACAAAGAGTTTATTCCATCTGGTGACATTTGTGTATTCGAGAAGAAAGGCAAGACCGAAAGCATTGCTCAATGGAAATGCCGTCCGAACTGTCTTTTCAAGAATCAGAGTGTCCGTATAATCAGAAGAAAGATAGTTGTTGGAATAGGAAAAAATAAATGTAAAGCAGAGAAGTCCAAAATATAGAAAATGCATCCTTTCCGGATTATAAATATACAATGTCATAAAATAGAAAAAAAAGACCAGACTGCAGATGCTGATTGCCTGCAGCAGATGAGGACCGAGAATATTCCTCCAGAAAACATAATTGTATGCATCCTTTCTGTCTGAAATAAAAACCTTTGCAAACGGCAGAGTTTCTCCTTCCCTGGGATAAAGCTCAAATGCGATTTCATTTTTTCCTATTCTGTTCAGAAACTCTTTGGGAACCGATACTGCTGAACTGAAATGAATTCTGCTGGAATAAGTCTCCTGAAAATTCCCTCTCAAAAACACAGAATGACCGTTTACATACATATTCAGAGGATATTCAGTCGGCGGAATCACAAGATAGGAGCTTTCGGAATAGGCAATTTCGGAACGGAGAGTAATCATTCTGTCTTCCTTTTTCCGTGAATAGCTGATATGATTATGGCTATAGTCTGAAAAGCCGAGTTTTCCAGGTTCGCCTGAAATGTATTTCCCGGGTGAGTGTTCTGATTCCAGGATAATAAATGCAGGAAAAAGTCTTCCGGATTTTTCTCCTCCGCAGAAGCTTAAAACAAAAATAAATACAATATAAATATAATTCATTTACTGTATTCTATTCTGTTGCGTCCGTTTTTTTTAGCCAGATAGAGACGTTCATCTGCTTTGGAAAGAGCATCCTTCCAAAAATCCCCCGGCCCGGGAATCACAGAAAAAATCCCGATGCTCACAGTGACATACGGAGATGTTAAAGATTTTTCATGAACTATCCGGAGCGAACACAGTCTGGAAATGATTTCTTCAGCCACCTTCAGTGCACCGACTGTATCTGTCTCAGGAAGTATGCAGCAGAATTCCTCGCCTCCGTACCGGGCAGCCGAATCAGCTGATCTTTTCAGAGAGTCTGTCAGTATTCCTGCTATATTTTTAATGCATTTATCTCCCATTGCATGTCCATAATGATCATTATACAGCTTGAAATGATCTATGTCTATCATCATAAATGAAATCTGTGTTCTGTTCCTTGCAGCTCTTCCAAATTCTGTTTCAGCAAAGGCCTCCATCGTTCTTCTGTTGGAAATTCCAGTCAGCGGATCAGTCAGTGAAAGTTCCTGAAGCTCATTTACAAGCTTGTCCTGAAATTCCGTAAAGTACTCCAGTTCCTGTTTCTGTTTTCTGAGTTCTTCGAGTGATTCCTGAAGCTGACGGGTCCTCTCCTCCACAATTCTTTCCAGGCTTTCGTTCACTCTCTTTAATTCCATGATCAGCTCTCTGTTTTTCTGATTCATATCATAAGCTTCGAGAGCCCTCTTGACAGTCACAAGCAGTTCCTTCGGCTCAACCGGTTTGGTTATATATTTATATATCTGTCCAATATTTATAGAATCGATAATATCTTTAATATCGGCGAAACCGGTAATCAGTATTCTTATTGCGTTCGGAATTATAAATATCGTTTCCCGCAGAAATTCCACCCCTGTCATTCCAGGCATTCTCTGATCAGAAATAATCAGGCTGATTTTCCCCGGATCAGGGTCAGTCTGAATATAGTCAAGTGCCTGATCCGCACTTCCTGTTTTAATTATTTCATAATTATCTTCAAGGATCATCGCAAGAGACTCGGCATTTTCTCTCTCATCGTCCACGATGAGTATGGTATGAGTTTTTTCCGAAGATCTTGATTCCTTAATCTGCTTCAGTTTTTCCTTGTCGATGAAAAGTTCCATAGCCTGCCTACTGAAGCTCTGAATACAGTTCAAAGAACTGACTGTTGGGCAGAATTCCCTGAGTGTCCCTGGAAAGTTCTCTTCTGATTCCGTGAACAAAATACATATCTACATCTCCCTTATTCTTCACACTTATCCTTCCCCTGTATTCAGTATCAAAGAAATTTTTGACAGCTGAATATGCTGCTCCGCTTATATTTATCATTCCCGCAGCGCCTCCCGATTCCATCCTGCTGGCAGTGTTCACAGTGTCACCCCAGACATCGGCAATGTCCCGAACATTGTTGTAAATGAGCAGATACTAAGCAACTTCAGGTAA
>DAORDI010000089.1:0-18705 GCA_035345895.1 Leptospiraceae bacterium | reverse complement strand
GCTCTGCAAGATACTTCCTCAGTTTGTCAGAATTTTCCTTCTGTCTCTGCTTGGGAGTGGTGTTCATCACATCCCAGTATTTTATATTGTGACTTTTCAGATTGTCCCGAAGTCCTGCAACGACTGGCACTTTTTCCTCTGTCTGAATTTTGCCTGCTTCATCCTTCTGCACCTCGCCGTAATAAAAAGTCTCTCCTCCCAGAAATCCGAAAAGGAGCTGAGTCGAATAATAATTGCCGACACTGCCTCCTCGAACACCAGTCCCTATTCCCTTATTTTCTCCCTCTTCTTCGTCTCTTTCTCCCTGAAAAAAAAATCCCATAGGAAGAAGACTGATCCTGATTCCCGCACCGTATGCAGGTCTTTCCACTCCTGCAGTGAATATGTCCTGAAAATCATTCTTCCTGTTTTCCCAGTAAGTTGCGCAGCTCAGGATCTGAAAGGGAATGAACAGGAAAAAAATCCTTTTAGCGAGAAAGAATCGTATATTAAAAATCATTATAAATACCGATCAGGAATTGAAGAGCTTCAAAATGGAAGCCAGAGTCGATCGGATCTTCACTCTCTGCTCATCGCTCAGAAAGATTTTCCCTTCTTCTGCCAGACGAATCACCTGCTCGGCCTTCTCCACAAAGCTCATTGCAGACTGCTTCGATCCCTTGTTCGCTTCCTCTTTTTCCCTAAGATGCCCAAGTTCAGTCAGCACATGTTCAAGCTGCTGACCGAGAAATTCGATCTGCCCGTCTATTTTTTTGAGTTCTTCGTTCTCTTCCATCAGTCGTACAGTACGTCAATGTATTTCTTTTTAGCTTCCATATGCTCTTTGTGGGATTTGGAAAAATAATGATAGCCGTCCCCTTTCAGAAGAAAGAAAAGATTGTCCGATTCCACCGGTTTGAATGAGGCCTGGATTGCAGGAAGTCCAGGATTGGAAATCGGCCCAGGTGGAAACCCTTTGTGCAGATATGTATTGTAAGGAGACTCAATCAGAAGATCCTTTTCCAGAAGTCTGCTCTTCGGTTTATCAAAAAGATATTGAACAGTAGCACAGCTCTCCAGAGGCATTTTTATCTTCATTCTTTTCAGAAAGACTCCTGCCATGAGAGGACGTTCTTCATTTCGTTTGGCTTCTCTTTCCACGATGGATGCAAGTATGATTTTCTGATGAAGATCCTTCGGATCAAGAGAGGATGCCCCTTCCACAGACTGGATGTTTCTCTGAAACTGTCTGATCATCATGGAAACGATTTTGTCCGCCTTGTAGTCGAAGGGAACAGTATAAGTGCTCGGGTACAGATAACCTTCCGATGTATCTGCAGGAATTTTATATTTTTCCAGCACCTCCTTTCTGGAAGCCGCATCGAGAAATTCCTGTCTGGACGAAGCAAGTTTTTTTGAGACAAGCAGGTCTCCTATCTGACGGTTGCTGTATCCTTCCGGTACGGTAAATGTAACTGTCTTTACCTTGCCGGAAATCAGAATGCTCATAATCTTGCGCGCAGTCATTCCGTCGTCCAGATTGTAGACCCCCTGCTTCAGAGCACCGGAGTTTCCCGTCATTCTGAGAAGGAATCGAAAATAACCTGGAGACTTGAGGATTCCTGAATCATGAAGTTCCTTTATGACCGATTTGGATGTTTCACCGGAATCAATGACTAGCTCAGTCTTGAGACTGCCGTCACCGCGGGCTCCCCCCAGAGTATGCTCTGCAGTAAAGAAGACCAGTGCAGCAAGAAGTGCAGCAGCTCCTGCTCCTGCTAATATAATTTTTATTCCTCTATTTTTCATTATGCTCCCCCGTAAACTTTTTCCGGATCAAAACTCTTTTCTGAATACACAGTCCTGAAAGAGTCTTTTCCGGAGTATTCCCTGTAGAAACAGGAATAATATCCGGTATGACATGCACCTGAAATCTGTTCCGACAGGAATACAAAAAAGCTGCAGTCCTCAGGACCCTTTATAGAAAGAATTTTTTGAAGGTGTCCGCTGTCTTCACCTTTTTTCCAGAGTTTCTTCCTGCTTCTGCTGTAATAATGAGCAAAGCCGGTTTTCAGACAGAGCTCAAGGCTCTCCCTGTTCACGAATGCCTGCATCAGCACAATGCCGGATCTGTCTACTGAGACTGCAGGGATTAGAAAATCGGATTCAGAAAACTCCGGCATTTTTCGAATTTCAGACAGAGGCCGGGAATGCAGGGGATGTCCTGTCTGCACAAGCACAGAGTCCTCATCACAGTCTAGAAAAACCCTGTTTTCATCCGTCTTCAGTTCATCCAGACTGAAGTTTTCCGAATATACCATATCTGCAATTGAACTGTCATTAATGTTCTGATAAATGATATGTGCCAAATTACCCTCTCATCCCAACTTCAGTCACTCTGTCCTTTCTTGTCAAACAGATAAGAGAGGCATCATCATCAAGTTCTCCTTCCTTTCTGAACTCTCTGACACTGTCCAGAAGTATATCGATCAGCTCTTCACTCGGAAGGGATATATTTTTCTGTATTATCTCGATCAGTCTTTCCACTCCGAACTGTTCAAAGGCAGGATTGAGGGCTTCCACTATTCCGTCCGAAAAAACGAACATTTTATCACCCGGCTCAAGAGAAAGTCTCACCGAGGGGTAGCGCCCCGGAGCCACTCCGAGAAGGGTTTCGGTCGCTTCAAATCTTCTGCGGTCCCCGTTTTTTCCTATGATCACCGGGGGCACATGTCCTGCATTGATGTATTCTGAACTGCTGCTCTGTGAATCATATACAAGTCCGAAAAGACTCATAAATTCAAATCCGGGATATCTCTCATTCAGAAATCTGTTGATCGTTTCAAATATTTTCTGAAGAGGTCTGTTCATTTCAACATTCGACCGGATGATGGCCTTCACTGCACTCACGAGCAGTCCGCTTCCTACCCCGTGTCCTGTAATGTCTCCCAGGAAAATATACAGCCTGCCGTCTTCAGACTGAATGAAATCCACATAGTCTCCGGAAATTCCCGAAGCGGCCAGATTCACATACTGAAGATCCAGTTCAGGATTTGCGGCAGAATCAAAAACAGGAGGAAGGAGAGTATTGTTGATGATCTCAGCAGTCGTAAACTCTCTCTGCATTTTCTTCTTTTCAATCTCTGAATTCAGAAGAAGATAATTCTGAAGAAGCAGGTTTGCTATACGTGAACATTCCTTAATGAAAAATATCTCTCCGATAGTAAAACCTTTCCTGTTCTTTTTTTCTCCGAGCAGAAACACTGCATTCAGTCTGTCCGTTTCAGGGTGCATGATTGTATAGGAAAGCTGAATCTTCAGATCATTCAGAAACCGCATCGTGTGCTCTCTTGAACCGGCTCCATACTGAAGATAGGATGAAACAGTGAACCCTTTCTGTCTGGAAAAGTAATTCCACACCTCTGAAGTAGGCTGAATCTTCATGATGCTTTTCAGATCCTTGAAATTGTACTTTGGAAACTGATAGGCTGGCACAAGCATGATGACCTTTTCCACCTGAAGTGCTTCTGCAATCCGTTCCGAGATTGTTCTTACAGTATCCTTCAGAGAAATTCTTGAAGAGATCAGATTCGTAAATTCCTGCAGACTTTCCTTCAGTCTGGGATTCCTGCTGAAGGTCCATCTGTCAATCAGATCACTGAGATATTTTTTCAGAGTATATATATAAAAAACAGTAATAAAAAGGAAAATATAATTAAAAATGGAAAAAGACTCGTATGAGAGTCCTTCATTTTTCCCCTGTGCTGAAGGACTGATGAATATCACTGCAGAATAAAGAACAAAATAGGAAACAACGCTGATCAGAAAAAGAAAAATGCTTGTCAGAGACGAATTGAAAAGGATCTGCTGAGGCAGAACCTGATATCTGTAAGAAGAATAAATGAATGTCAGAGGGAAGATAAGATAGAAAAAATAGATGGAATAACGGAGGACCGGACTTCCTTTCAGAAGGTTCGTAGAATAAATGACATACTGCATTGAAATGACAGACAGAATCCCTGCCGCAACCAGAAGCTTGTTTGTCTTGTTTGTATCATCCTGTCTGTATTTGACGAGATCATAGATGCTGACAAGGAAGGCAGACAGGGAGAAAAACAGTATCATCCCTCCAGCCATCGTCACCATTCGGGTGAACACTCCAGGATCGGAGCTCGATGTATTTCCAAAATAGGCAATCAGTGCAGAAAATGCGATCTCAGGAACCATCCATTTCGAAGGGATGTCCCTGCCTTTCAGCCGTACACTTAAGTGAAGAATCAGAAAACCGATCTGAAAAAGAATGAAATAGAAAAGCCAGAGCACCGAACCGTAGCATAAAAGGTACATATCGGATGTGATCAGCAGGGCAAGAAGCAGCATCATATACGAAATCAGAATGTCCCCGGAAGTTCTGAAAAACCAGACTGCAATCATAAAAAAGACCGCCGAACCGAAGATATGAGGAATAAAATCAAACTCAGACTTGTTCAGCAGGGACTTTGTAAAATCGTAGTCTTCCGGTTCTATGCCCAGATCAAATTTAGGAAATTTCACGTCATGAAAAATATTGAACCCGAGAAAATTCTGATTCTGCACATTTGAATTCACAATGTAGCCGTTCGGATAATAATAAAGATGCTGTCTTGGATTTGTCCTGTCGGCAAAACTGTAGAGAAGCACATGAGTCAGAAGAAAAAGAAACAGTCCGAAGGCAATCTGATGAAATATCTTCAAGATTCTTTTCCTGTTTCAGCAGTGATTCTTACAAGAGGCTGAATCCCTCTGAAAACAGTGATCGGTTCAGTGCCTGCAGTCAGCACTTTTCTCCATCTGACTGGGATAAGTTTCGGCGGACTTCCTTCGGTTACGCGGAAGCGTCCTCCTATTCTTGAAAACACCATCTCATGACTTGCCTCGCTGAATCCGATTATAAGCAGATCGTATCCGTCGTTCCAACCCGCTTCTCCAAGCTCATGTTCTATAAAGTTTTTTATAATCTTGTGCGGAAATGCTCTGTCATTTTTGAATCCGCTTCCGATGATTTTTCCCAGAATATGGGAAAGCACAAGAGATGCACCGAATCTTTTGTTGCCTTCGAGAGAAAGAAGTATGAAAATCCTGTGCTTGTCAAGAAATTCTATGGATTCGAGAAGACATCCTGCAGTATTTGAGAGAAGCTCAAAATGAAATTTCTGTGAGACAGGAAGACGGGCAGTGAAAATGTTTTCCTCCACCCTGCTCGCAAAATCAAACTCCTGCTTCACTTTCTGATGAACGGCAATCTGAGAGGAAAGAAGATGATTATGAACTGCAAGAGCAGACTTGCTTGCAAGCACAGTCAGGTTCTCCCGCATTTCTCTGTCAGGCACATTGACTAAGGAAAGAATGCCGAATATTTTCTCTCTGAACAGAAAAGGAAGAATGAAGCCTGCCTTCAGATAGGAAAAGACTTCTTTCGGAAAATTCCTTTCATCTGCTTCCGAAAGACTGATTCCCGTTTTTGCACCTTTCAGTGATTCCAGAACATCCTTGCTCATATCCAGAGTATAGGACTTGATTGTCTTTGCCTTTCCGCCGGAATAAAAATAGGTCATATAGATTTCATTCTTGTCCAGGATGATCATTCTTCCTGTTTCATTTCCTGAAACTTCAATCATATCGGAAAATACAAAACGGACGAGTGTGTCATAATCAAAATCTCTGTAAAACCCTTTGATCGGTCCTTCATATGCAAAATACTCGGACAGAAGAATCTTCTTCAGAAAGTTTTCTGCGTATTCCTGTACAGGAAGGAGGACAGCCAGAACGGATATCACCGCAACTGAAACAGGCACAAACGAAACAGATCCTCCGTTGGACGGAAAAATCTTCTGAATGAAAAAGTAGATCATCCCTGCTGCAGCTGCAGTCATAAATCGGGCAAACAGAGATATCAGAACTTCAATCAGCCTGTATCCGTTCTGATAAAAATCATTGAAGAGATCCTTCATTTCAGTCAGGTAGTATAGTATGCATTTTCTCTGATATAGTCCTCAGACATATCACATCCGTAGTATGTTCCTGAAAAATTCCCTGTACCCAGATGAACACTGATCTGAACTTCTGAATTTTTCTTCAGATACTCGGACAGCCTGCCTTTTGTTTCTGAATCAGCACCTTTCACTTCCATTCCGCCGATCCTGATGGAAAGATTTTCGTAGGGAATTTTTTCATCAAATACCTTTCCTACTGCCATCACAAGTCTGCCCCAGTTGGGATCTCCTCCATATACTGCAGTTTTCACAAGAGGAGAATTCAGAATCGACTTTGCAATCTTCTTTCCCTGATTTTCATTCTGTGCTTTTTCGATTTCAAGAATAATGAGTTTTGTCGCACCCTCCGCATCCGCTGCAATCTGCTTTGCCAGATCAATGCAGATATCTGAAAGAATGGATTCAAACTCCTTTTCCGATATCTTCACTCCTGACAGTCCGTTCGACATCAGAACCAAAGTATCGCTTGTGGATGTATCCGAATCTACTGTCATTCTGTTGAAGGATACATCTGCAGATCTTTTCAGAACATTGTACAGATCATCCGATTCAATAACGAGATCTGTCATTACATAGGAAAGCATTGTGGCCATATTCGGTTCTATCATCCCTGCACCTTTTGCAATTCCGTACACGGTACCCTTGCCGAATGTCCTTCTGGAAATTTTCCTTTTTTTGTCTGTGGTCATGATGGCAGTGGCTACTTCTTCGAGATTGCCTTCTTTCAGATATTCACGTACTGAGGAAGCTGCTGCAAAAACCTTCTCCTTGGGCAGAGGGACTCCGATCACCCCAGTAGAGGAAGGGAGCACCAGCTCTTCCTTTATCCCCAGACTCACCGCAGCAAGCCGGCAGGTCTCTCTTGCAACTGCAATCCCCTGCTCGCCTGTAGCAACATTTGAATTTTTGGAATTGATCACAACTGCCTGCAGAAATCCGGAACGGATATGCTCCTTTCCCACCACAACCGGAGCACCGGGAAAATTGTTTTTTGTAAATACCGCACCTGCCCTGCAGGGAACCTCAGAGAAAATCACCGCAAAATCGAGTGTCTCATCCTTGATGCCGATGTTTCTTCCGAAACCGTAAAAACCTTTTGGATACACAGGTTTATGAATGCATCTGTGCTGTAAAAAACAAGCACAATTCTGAGTCGAAATGAGACGAAAATCTCATTGCAGATTCATTTTTTTAATGAAAAGTCATCCCGCAATTGAAACCTAACGTATTCAGAACCTGATTCACCGAATCTGAATTTTTCCAAACCGTGCTGATGACATTTCTCAGATTCTGTCCAAGGAATTCAGGGAACCTCCGATTGAAGTCAGCAGATATTCTTTAAGTGGGAGTTTCCCACTTGACAAAATTCCCACATTATATAAAATTATTTCCATGAAGACAGAAAGGATTGTCCGCGCAGACAGTAAAGGCAGAATACTTCTTGGGGCAGATTATGCAGGTTCATTCCTGGGGATTCAGTCTGAGGGAGAAGGGCTGTTTCTGAGGAAGATGCAGGTGATCCCTTTGAAAAATGAAAAAAAGAAGGACATCCGCAACATTGTTCAGTTTTCAGGAATCTGGGAAGATATGTCAGAAGAAAAATTTGAAAGTTTTCTGACCGAGGTAAGTGAAAGAAGAAAGATTTCCTCAAAGAGAAAGAAACTTTGAAACAGAACTTTCTTCTGGATACGGACACAGTATCCTTCTTTCTGAAAAAAGATCCTTCTGTTGCGGAAAAAGTAATGCTGGCTGTCCAGAATGAATCTGAGCTCGGCATCAGCATAATCACT
The DNA here is from genome assembly GCA_035345895.1 of Leptospiraceae bacterium. GTDB lineage: Bacteria > Spirochaetota > Leptospiria > Leptospirales > Leptospiraceae > DAORDI01. The sequence goes on along the minus strand of DAORDI010000089.1, from coordinate 10,904 downwards.
CATTATGAAATTCTGTCCGGACTGAAGTTTAAATTTTCCGAAAAATATCTGAAATCCTACAGTCTGTTTGCTGACAGTATTTACATTTATCCAGTAACGGAACAGTCTGTGCAGATATCTTCAGGTCTGTATGCCGGTCTCAGAAAAAAAGGAAAGCCGCTTGATGACATTGACCTGCTGATAGCTGGCACTGCAATGGAAAACAGAAGCATACTTGTCACAGGAAACCTTTCTCATTTCCGTAGAATCAAGGGACTCAAGACAGAAAACTGGCGGGAATAGGAAGACTTTTCCTCTGTTTCATCAAAGCAGGCAAAAAAACATCAGCCGCCATATTTTTATGTAAATTTGCTTCAGGATCTCGCGAAAGAAGTTTTATAAATGATCGGAATATAAAAAAAATTATTGAAAAATAACATACTGCTGCTGAATGCTATGCATATGCGTATCTCAGCCCTGCATTTCAGTCTCATTCTCGGATTGGCGGCATTCTATGGATGTCAGCCAGGGAAGCCGGGTGCTGTCATCAAGGCAATTCTTCCAGGCATTCCGGATACACCCGGAATAGAGATCAAGGCTGTCACAGGCCTTCTGACTTCCGAAGCAGGAGCATCTGCAAAATTTTCTGTCCGCCTTCTTTCCAAACCGAAATCGGATGTGACAATTCCGAACATAAGTACAAGCAATTCAAAGGAAGGAATTTCAGATATATCCTCAATAACATTCACTCCCGCAGACTGGGACAGGAAAAAAACCGTTACAGTGACAGGCGTCGACGACTCCCTTGAGGACGGTTCTCAGAAATATTCTCTCAACTTCGGAAGATCAGTGAGCAGTGATTCCGATTACAGCAGTATTGCACTCAATTCTTTTGAAATCATAAATGCAGACAATGACACGGCTGGAATTACCGTATCTGCCCCTTCGCCTGCTTCCACTACTGAGTCAGGAGGAACATCTGTCATTTCAGTCGTTCTGAATACTGAGCCGTTGAGTTCAGTGACAGTTTCAGGAATCACAAGCTCAAATGTGCTTGAGGGTACAGTAAATACATCATCATTAACTTTTAATGCATCCAGCTGGAATGTTCCCCAGAACATCACTGTGACAGGAACAGATGATGCCAGTGCGGACGGAACAGCTGCCTACAGCGTCAGTTTCGGAGCAGTGACAAGCTCGGATCCGAAGTATTCAGGACTGAGTCTGAGTCCGATCCAGATGTACAATTCGGACAATGAACCGGCCGGCGTCACTGCAAGCATTTCAACTGCAGCGATACTCGAAGGCAATTCGCAGAATTTTACAGTTGTGCTGACTTATCCGCCTGCAGGCACAATGACGGTGGCTCTTTCGAGTTCAAGTTCCAGACTCACTCTTTCCTCAAATCTTCTGACCTTCACATTTGCTGACTGGAATATACCTCAGACAGTCACAATGAATACTGTAGATGATCTTTCCGTTCAGGCGACAGAGACAGTCACCGTCTCGTTAGGCCCAACAACCAATTATGCAGGCATTGATCCTGCAGACATTACGGTGACTCTGACAGACAATGATTCTGCCGGCTTTACCGTCACTCCGATCTCCGGCAATACAACTGAATCCGGCGGTACAGCAACGTTCACGGTCCGTCTCAACTCTCTTCCGACCGCATCGGTAACACTGCCTCTAGGTTCAAGCAATACAGCGGAGGGAACGGTATCTCCCTCTTCACTTACATTCACTACTGCCAACTGGAATACTCCTCAGACGGTGACAGTCACAGGCGCCGATGATTTCATAGCTGACGGCACCGTCGCCTACACTGTCATTTTATCAAGTGCTGCAAGTGCAGACACAAACTACAGCGGTCTGAATCCTCCGGATGTGTCTCTTTCCAATACGGACAATGATATTGCAGGTTATACACTCAATACGGTAAATTCCATCACTACCGACGGCGGACAGATTGCAGCAAGTTATACAATGAAGCTCAACACATATCCCACAGCGAATGTCAGTTTTAATCTGAGCAGTTCGGATACATCGGAAGGGACGGTTTCCCCATCCTCTGTTACATTCACTTCTGCCAACTGGAATACTCTTCAGACAATTACGGTAAACGGAGTATCGGACGGAATCAATGACGGCAACAAGAGTCTGACCCTGATCATTTCCCCCGCGACAAGTGCAGATCCGAATTACAACGGGATGGATCCCGCAGACAAGACTGTCCAAAGCTGTGACAATGACGGACCAGGCACAAAGATTTCTTTCTGCAGGGCCTCAAACTCTTTTTTCACTACTGAAGCCGGCGGCACCGCAATACTCTATATGATCGGCAGTCAGTCACCAACAGCAAATGCTGTATTCAGTGTGACAAGCAGCAATACTGCTGAAGGCACGGTTTCACCTGCGAGCATTACCCTGAACAGCGGAAACTGGAATACATTCAGTGTTTCCAACAGGGTAACAGTCACCGGAATTGATGACACTCTGTATGATCTGAATCAGAATTACCTGATCAATTTCGGTTCAATCACAAGCACTGATCCATTTTATTCAGGATACACTCCCCTTTCCGCTTCTCTTTACAATCAGGACAATGATCCTGCTTTCATTATAACAGCAATATCAGGCAATACAAATGAATCCGGGACAACTGCTTCATTTACAGTGAGACTGGGGAACAGGGCACCGACAGGAAATGTGACCGTCAATGTCAGCAGCAGCAATACTGCTGAAGGCACTGTTTCCCCTTCCGTTCTCACGTTTACTCCTGCCAATTATTCAACACCTCAGACAGTCACTGTGACGGGAGCCGATGATTCTCTCCGTGACGGAGATCAGAGTTATACAATCATCCTTGGAGCAGCATCTTCCATTGATTCTGCATACAATGGGATGGATCCGACGGATGTATCCCTTCAGAATATTGATAATGATAAAAGAATATTTCTTACTGCCGGGTTTTTCAGCGGTGCACTTTCAGGAGCAGCAGGTGCAGATACTCTCTGCAGCATAGATGCAAATTATCCCGGCACCGGTACATTCAAGGCAATGATTGCGCAGGGATCTGTAAGAAGAGCTTCCGTGACCGCAAATGTCGGAGACAGTCAGTCTGGATGGGTACTGAAACCGAACTATCATTATATGACAACTGCAAATATTCCGCTATTTACAACAGGTGCAAATTCTCTTTTCGTTTTCGGAACTCTTTCAAATGCACTCGGATCAGGAAATGTCTGGACGGGGCTCAATGCAGACTGGACAAATTCTCCTCAGCACTGCTCGAACTGGACTTCTTCTTCCAGCGGATCATCCGGAAATATAGGTGATGCATCGGCAGTTGATTTTAATCTGAACTCTTCCGGAACGGACACCTGCGATACTTTGAAGCATATCTACTGCGTGGAACAGTAGTTATTTCTTTTCACGCGGAATCTGCAGACTGAAAACAGAACCTTTATCGGGTTCAGATTTTACGTCGATCCATCCGGAATGAAGCTTGGCAATCTGCTTTACAATGGAAAGCCCAAGTCCAGTTCCTCCCTCTTTTCGCGATCTGGCAGTATCTGCCCTGTAAAAACGCTCAAATATCCTGCTGATATTTTCATCACTGATCCCGATTCCCTGATCGGTTACTTTGATTTCCTGTGAATACTCATCCTGTGATGCCTCTACTCTGATCACGGTATCTTCGGCAGAATAGGCAGACGCATTCTGAATCAGATTCAGGAGCAGATGTTCCAGAAGTATCATATCCCCGAAGACAGAAAATTTTTCAGGAATGATAATTTCCAATCTCTGCCTTTTGCGCTCCAGAAGTCCTTCCACAGAATATTTCAGATTTTCCATCAGATCTTCGAGCAGAAACTCTTCAGGCTGAAATGCAAATTCAGAGCTTTCCAGCTGAGTGATCTTGATCATATCATCTACAAGCGTCACCATCCTGTCCGTATTTCTGAGAATGGCTCCAAGGAATTTTTTTTCAGGAGACTTTTCATCTGCATTCAGTCTGTCATACAGGGTTTCCGCATAGCCTTTGATGGAAGTAATCGGGGTTTTCAGTTCATGAGATGCATTCTGAAAAAACTCTTCCCTGAGAAGTTCATTTTTCTTGTCTTCCGTCCTGTCCAGGATGACACCGATCAGCAGGGAACCTCTTGATTCCGACTTGAGGATATGAACCCTTATGGAATAATGCTTTTTTCTATAATCGAAATTCATTCTTCCTTCGATTCCTGTCATCAGCCTTTCTTCAAGAAACTTTACAATTCTTCTGTCAGGAACAGCCTTGCTGATATGCTTTCCAATCGAGTTTTCAGAAACGAATGATTTAGGAACAGACTTGTTTACAAACTGTATATTTCCCTTGGCATCAAGTGCGAAAAGTCCTTCTTTCAGATTCTGAAGAACCAGATTGAATTTTTCCTTTTCCAGGTTCAGATCAATAAACTGAATCTTCAGTCTTGAAGACATTGCATCAATGCTTTTGGAAAGTTCGGCAAACTCACGGAGATCGGTCATTATTACTGCAGGAGAAAAATCCCCTGCATTGATTGCCTGAGTCTTGTTCTGAAGAAGCCTAAGTGTTTCCGTGACATTCTCTGAAATTTTATATGAGATATGAAATGTACCAAAAAATGCAAAGATCCATACAATCATGAACATCAGAAACTGAAGTTCCGGAAGCAGATTTGTGCTGAAATAAAAGACAGTCAGAACTGCAAGTGTCAGGATTGTCAGAAACCCCCAGTTCATTACCAGAAGTCTCGAAAAAAAACTACGCATCGTGAAAACGGTATCCTATTCCTCTGACAGTCTCCAGTCTGTTCTTCTCGACTCCAAGTTTTGTTCTGAGTCTTTTTACATTCACGTCCACTGCCCGGTCAGTCACATAGATATCCCTGCCCCAGACACTGTCCAGAAGTTTCTCTCTGCTCAGAGCAGTTCCAGGATTGCTCATAAAAAAATGAAGAATCTTGTATTCCAGAAGAGTCAGATCCACTTCCTTGCCGTCCACATAAACCTTATGAGCCTTGCTGTTCAGGTATATTTTCCCGATGGAAATATTTGCAGACTTGGAGGAATCAGTATCTTCCTTAGAGTATCTTCTCAGGACGGACTTGACGCGGGCAATCAGCTCTCTTGGACTGAAAGGTTTTCTGACATAGTCGTCTGCCCCGAGCTCAAGGCCCAGAACCGCATCTGTCTCACCTGTTTTTGCAGTCACCATTATGATTGGAGTCGGATATTTTTCCTTTATTTTTTTACAGAGCTCAATTCCGCCGATCCCTGGAAGCATTACATCCAGAATCAGAAGGTCAGGAGTCTGCTTCTGCATTTTAGGAAGGACCTCCAGTCCGTTTTTACTGACGGAAACAAGAAAACCTTCTTCCTCTAAATTAAATTTGATCAGATCTAAAATATCTTCCTCATCGTCCACTACCAGTACCTGATAACCGTTTTTGGGAACCTGCAAAGTACTCCTCCAGCACAAATAATAATGTGAACTCGAATAAAACCTCAGTTCACTGCCTGCTTTTAAAAAAGCAGGAAAAGGCAGTCTCTGCGGATTCAGGGGCTTGCCCCCAACCCCGCTTCAAAAAGCAGTCTTACTGCACTGAAATAAGGCTGTACTGAGATAAGATCATCCCTGCGGAAAAATTCTGCTTCTATGTATGCATAAACCGCAGGGCTAAACTCAAATTGAGAATAACTTTATCTTACTCAATACTTACTGTATTCTTATACAGCCGAATTGTTACAAACTCATTACAGAGAAATGACTTATTGCGGATTTTATAAAAAAATTTCAGACAGCTGTTTTCAGGAATACTGTAACTTTCCTTAAAAGGTCCTGTGCATTGTACGGTTTTGTAATGTAGGCGATTATTCCTGATTCTTCGGCATTTTTCAGTGCAGTCGGAGTTGCATCAGCACTGACTGCAATGACAGGAATGTCCGAGGTTGTCTCTGCCGCCTTGAGGCTGGAAGCAGCCTGAAAACCGTTCATTCCAGGAAGGTGAATATCCATCAGGATGAGATCAGGATGGATTCTGTCAGCGGTTTCCAGACCTTCTTCTGCATCCTTGGAAATGACAAGTTCTACATTTGGAAGATTTCTCTGAAATATTCTGTTCATCAGTGCTGAATTCAGTAGATTGTCTTCCACATACAAAACACAGCCTCTCATTTTTTCATAAGAAGATTTCTGGGGACTCTGGACATTTTTTTCCGGTACAGACTGGACTTCCTGCTTTTTGAATGAAGAATCTGAATCAGCACTGCCTGCCTCTATTCCTGGAAAATTCATAAGATTATCAATCAGCTTAAGCAGATGATTTGCACTGTTCAGGACATATTCGGAGAGAACCCTCTGATCTTCAGAAAGGCCGCCTGCACGGATAAGATCAGTAAATCCGATGATTGCATTCAGAGGAGTTCTAAGTTCGTGACTCATTCCGGAAAGAAATTCCGTCTTCGCCCTGTTCGCTTTTTCTGCAGCTTCCTTTGCTGTCTTCAGAGTTTCTTCGTCAGCCTTTCTTTCTGTAATATCCCGAAAATTAAATATAAGGGCATTCAGTATTGAATGATCCAGAAAATTACCCACGTTGCTTTCAATCCAGATATACTCCCCGTTCTTATGACGCATTCTGTACTGCATCTGAATCGTTCTTCCGGGGTTTTCCAGAAGTTCAAGCATAGGAGGACCGATGATGTTCAGATCATCCGGATGAGTCCAGATTCCCGGATTTTTTCCAAGCATTTCCTCCGGAGTATAACCGAGAATCCTGTGTGTGGAAGGACTGACATAACTCATTGTACCGTCTGTACCGGAAAAAACTACCATTGCTATTCCGTCAGATGCATTCTCTATCAATGCCCTGAAACTGCGGTCCTCTATCTTCTGTATCAGCTCATCCATATATAGTATATACTTTAGAACCCCTTATATTTCACTTTAAAGCTTCCCTCACTCAGAAGAGATCCTATTTCAGAATTTACCAGAGAGCAAACAGGAATGTCAAGATAAAATGAGGGTAATCGGAGAAAATGGATGCATTGGACATATGCTTTTTAGAATTCTTCTAATTTTTTGAATTCAAAAACGCGACTATTTCGCTTTTTCTCATTTTTTTGGATGAATTGCGCAATTTTTACTATACAAAAATTTAGTTAAATTATATTAGTATTTAAAAAGGGGGCAGTTATGGACAGCAATTTCGAGGTAAAAATGGAACAGTCCGGATCAGCAGAAACTTTCAGTTCAGAGGAAAAATTCTCTCCTGCACTGTATCTGTATCTTCTGGAAAGGAAAATGCAGGACAGAGGGAGAAGCAGAAAAACAGTCAACTCCTACTGTCATTATGTAAACCTGTTTCTGTGTACCGTCAAAAAAAGGCCGGAGGATGTGAGCGAAGAAGATCTGGAAAAATTCCTGAATGAATTCAATTCAGAAAAAAAACCATCTCCTTCCACATACAATCTGGCTCTTTCAGCACTTCTTTTCTTTTTCAGACATTTGTACAGCAGATTTTACTACTGGAACAGACCGAGACCTAAAAAAAGCAGAAAGGCTCCCGAACTTCTCAGCATACAGGAAGTGGAAGCAATTCTGAACGCTCACGACAATCTGAAATACAGAGCACTTCTGAGCATGGTATATTATTCAGGACTTACAGTAGGCGAAGTTGTAAATCTCAAGATAGCCGATTTTGATTCTGACAAAAGACTGCTGAAGATACGTTCTCAGAAAAAAGAAAGGACTACATATCTTCCTGAATCAGGGATGAATGCAGTGGAAAAATATCTGGAAAATCTGGGAAAACCGATGTATCTTTTTCCTGGAAGAGACTCGATAAAACCTGTTTCAGTCAGAAATGCAGAAAAGATATTTACAGGCGCACTGAAGAAGGCCGGAATTCCCAGGCAGGTATCCATTCATGCTCTCCGTCACGCATTCGCCTACCACAGGCTGGAAGAAGGCGCAGAACTTGAAGAACTTCAGAAATTGCTCGGGCACAAAAATCTTCAGTCCACAAAGATATATGCATTTCCAGAGAGGGCAAAAAGAGAGAAACTGAAACTCTGCGTATGAATATAATTTATGTCAATTCAATATAAACGGGGATATTTCTTAATGACTGTCCCCGAATTTCTGCGGGAGAAAGAAGGATCAGATCCGCCCTGGAATACTTTCCATTCTCCCTGAATCTTTTCCTGATGATTTCCTCGCTTATGTCCTCAGGCTTGAAAAACAGAAGAAGACTGTCTCCCTTGAAACGCCTCCTCCTCCTGATATCTGAATGAATCCTTCCGAAGGAATATCTGAAATTGAACTCCGAAAAATAATGAAATTTTATCCCGTCTTTGTCTCTGTAACTGAAACAGTCGACAGAAAAAGGCCCGTTATATTCTATTCCCTTTTTCCAGAAAAGATCCTCCGTCTTTTTCAGAAGCACGGAGGAAAGTTCAGGCATTTTCCCTGAAAGAATCAGATTGCCGTTGTATCCGCCCTTATGATCAATCATCATATAGGTTATATCCAGTATCCGAATCCCGTCTTCATCTGAATGAAATATTCCGCTGACATCTTCTGTTCTTTCCATCCATTTCTCAATGAGATATCCTTTCTCAAAGTTCAGACTGAATCTGCTCAGATCCTTCTCTGAACAGAAGATTCTGTTTCCTGTACCGGAAAAGCTCAGCGGTTCCTTCAGTGCAAAGGGATAACCATATTCGAGGGCAAAGTTTTTCAGATCATCTTCCGATCTGCAGATTTCCATCGGGATACCTGAACCTTTCCATAACATCTGCACAAATTTGGAATTGAGATATCTGCTTTTTTCAATTTTTTCTTCATCCGGCAGAAATTTTCCTTCAGACAGAGAATAATAATCGCCCCATTCCTTCAGAAGAAGTCCGGAAAATTCTTTCTTCCATCCTGCTGAATATCTCAGTTTTGAAGAAAGATTCTTCTCCATTGTTTCAATAAACTTTGCATCAGGCTCCTCGGAAAAAATTACAGCATCCGATTCTTCTGCACAGACACAGAAAAGATACTCCATGGATGCAGCCCTGAGAGAAACAGCTGCAGACGGCTTAAACTCAGACGGATAAACGGACAGTTCCCTCTCAAAAAGAGAGTTCATCCTGAATAGATTCCCCACGACCTCATCTCCTCAGGAATAATTTCCTTTTTTCTGTTGGAAAATTCATCCCTGTATTCACCAAGATTTCGGATGAACTCCCCGCTGAAACCTACATTCTCCCTTGTAAAGGGAATAAAAAAATATCCCTTCGCTCTTCTGGGAGTGAAAGGATGCTCAAGAAGCGATCTGTAATACTCCCAGTCGGACTGATCATTCCTTCCTGCCTCGATGACCTTATATCCTCTTTTTACATGCTTAAGCTCATCCTGATATACAATTTTCATTATTTCTGATGACTTTATATCCCCCAGTCCTTCAAAAGTCTTCCTGTAAATCATTGCATAATCCAGATTGGCTCCTTCTATGGAAACGGACATCACTGCACAGAACTTTTCAAATGTCTTCATCAGCGGAGTAAATTTCCAGAAAATATAGTTCAGAGGTCTTTCGCCGAACTCAATTTCAAATTCATTCATCCTTTCCAGATACAGTTTCAGATGTTTCTGCTCTTCGAGAAGACTTCGGAAAAGATCCATCCTGTTTTCATCAGGAATCTCGGAATACTTGAGGATTGCCCAGGCAAAAATTTCTACTGCCTGCAGTTCATGATTTGCAAAATGATGCATTGAAATTCCGCGATTGACTGCAATATTCAGATGTTCAAGCCTGGGAATCTTGGATTTTTTATCGGAAAAAGAAATTCTGTTCTCTCGTTCAGGCTTTTCAGGCACTGCAGAAACGGGCCTTTGAATCAGAAGATCGTGAGGAGGGGCAGTCAGCTTGTCTGCGAGACTCGGTGATCTCAGTATATGAATGCAGAAGTCTTCGAGTGTCTTCATTTTTTTCGAACAGAACTTCTCTGTTCTCTGCCTCTGTAAAATACCTTTTCTAATGAAAAAATATTCTCAGGCTTCTCTGCAGGATTTTCGCTGAATATCAGCAGATCTGCAGGTGAACCGAATTCAAGTCTGCCTCTGTATTTTCCTCCGATGAGACTGCATGTATTTTCAGTCGGAATTCTAAGGATGTCCGCAGAGCCTCCGGAAACAGAAATAATGATGCTCAGTTCATCGAGACCGCTGATTCCCGGAAACGAAAATCTGTGACCGCTTCCGCTCCCCAAGGCCATTTTTTTAAGAAGTATCTTCCTGTTCCTGAGAAAATTCAGATAGGATCTGTATTCTGAGGCCGCATTTGCATTTTCAGGCATTTCGGCAGGCCGAAACTCCTTTGCGGCAGAAAAGTAATTCTCTTCAAAGAATCTGCTTTTCTGTTTCAGTAAATCCAGATGCGAAAGTCTTTCCTCTTCATCCGTTTCAATCCATAGATTTCTGTACAAATTGAAATACGGAATCCAGATGAGTTCCTTTTCATATTCTCTGTCAAATTCATTCAGGACTGAATCAGGGATCGGATGTTCAATGCATTTTGTCCTTGTTCTGACAGCATCCAGAACGGATATCCGGTCGGCAAATGCAGTGACGCAGTATTTCCTTTTGCCTGCAGAAAATTTATGAAGAACAAGAGGAGTCAGAGAATAGTTTTCCGATTCGAAATATCTGTGAAAAATTCTGAGAAACGGAACCTCCGTCTGCCTTTCTGCTTCTGCCAATATCTCTTCGGGACCTGATGCAGCTGCATACACTTCTTCGGGATAGCTTTCATATTCTGACGTGAAAGGAAGAATGATTTTTCCGGAAAAAAGGATTTCAGGGCCTGGAATTTTTCCGGTGAGGACATCCTTGTAAATATTTTTTAATGATGGCG
>DAORDI010000088.1:0-18814 GCA_035345895.1 Leptospiraceae bacterium | reverse complement strand
ATGAGCTTGAATTGAGAAGTCTGAGTCCTGCGTGCAGAAGGACACCTGCAGCAGTCAATCCGAAAAGCGCAAGTCCAAGAATGTCCGCCCATTTCTGTCTGCTGTTCCCGAAGATATAAAAGCCTGCCTTTGACATATCTGCACGTACAGTGAAGCCTTCATTTTTTTCAGAAATCTCCAATGCATTCAGATGCACCTTTGCCGACTTGGAGAATTCAGGAATCTTCCTTCCGGGAAGTTTTGCGCCTGCATTGATCTCACCGAATTTCTCCGAATTACTGCTGTGACATCCGGAGCATTCTCTTATGACAGGTTTCCCTCTCAAGACCCCGTGCTGCACAGGGTATATATGAATTTCTCCCCTGATTTCCACTTCTTCCTTCAGAATGGAACTGAGGCGGTTTTTAAAGTATTCATATTTTTCCGTTTTATCCAATATCCACTCAGACTGTTCTATCTTTCCGTTATTGCCTGAATCAAAGATCGAAAGCAGTTTTATCTTTTCAGAATCTTCTTCCGGGTTCTGGACTTTCATTAAAACATCATTACTCACTCTTTCCTTCGCACCTGTCTTCACCCAGCTCCACTCAGTGACAAGATTGAAAGGCTTAATCTTGGAATCGGAAGAGGGAAGCATATACGGAACAAAATCGCTGATGTATTCTGCATTCAGAAGTTTTTCAGATGTATAATTTATATTCCTGAATTTATATGACGGAGTGGAATTTTCCAGAACAACTGTAGCATCGATTTCAGACAGTGCAGGTCCCTTCAGAACAGGCACATGACAGGTCTGACATTCCACTCTTTCCATATGCTTCTTTTTGTAAGGAATCATATCATGTATCACGAGAGGATTGTGACAGGAAGAGCATCCGGAAGTGGTCAGACGATGATCCGGTCTGTTCAGAAATTCTGCAATGCTCGGAGTTCTGGGATCCTGCACAAGGTGCTTCAGATCATTGTCCTTTTTAGGAAGGGTTTTCTTCGGATTATTTGAGGAATAATGACAGTCTACACAGTCCACTTTTCTTTCCGCATGAATGTCCCAGGAGAATTCTGTCTTTGATTTGTTCTGAAGATTCAGAAATGAAGAATGGAGTTTCTGATAGGATATGATCTCTCCGGTTCTTTTCGTAGACTCATATTTTCCGGGACTCAAAAAATCAGAAGGCAGTTCCAGAGGAATCTGCTCCTGATGAACCACTCCATGACAGGAACCGCAGTTTCTGTTTTCAGGAGAACGGATGGAAATAAACTCTCTGAGGAGCTCTCCTGAACTGCTGAAATAATTCGGCTTCCAGTCAATCCGTCCGTTTTCGGTGTGACATTGAATACAGTCTGCTTTCACCTTATTATTGAAATGATGACTGTTCTTTCTGATATAATCAGTGTCGTGACAGCCTCCGCAGGTCTTTGCAGTGGATATCTCGGCCTTTGAGACTCTTACGTGAGTTCCTTTCTCATCGAGAAGAGGAAAAAGGGGATGGAGCCTTCCAGTACCGGACTGAGCAGATGCCGGCAGGAAAAACCCTGTCAGCAGAAAAATACTGATATAAGTTTTCATAAAATCTCCTGACATATATTATTTCAGTTTAGAAAAATCCCGGCTTCCGGAAATGGCAGGGTCTCCGGAATATCCCAGAGCCTTCCAGTCCATCCTTGAAGGATTTCCATGACAGTCATTGCATCCCAGGCTGTCCTTTGCAGGACTGACCATATGGGAAAGAGGCCAGAACATCTGTGTCTCTGCAAAACCGTATTCACCGCTGAATTCAGTTTTGTTCTGTTCTGCTCCCAGCTGCAGTGCCTTTTTCCAGTCAAACTTCTGCCAGTATCCTCCCTCTCCTGCAGTCACCACAGGAAGAATCGTATTCAGTTTTTTATCATAGGGCTGCTTTGCCTTGTGTATCTTGAACGGCCAGATCTTAGCCTTCCTGTCATTTATATCCCCGGAAGGATAATTTATATTGCTCATTTTTTCGGGATCGATTTTATCTCCCATCAGATATCTTTCCACAGTCAGATTGAACCAGTAGTATTCCGGTTTCTGATTCATTGCATAAGTAAACTCACCTTTGATTTTCAGATAAGTATGAGGATCTTCTTTTCTTTTTGCATCTCCTGCCTTTGACCAGTCCCAGGTCATTTTCGTCGGAGTCCTTTTTGCATAGTTCGGAATATGGCAGGTCTGACAGGCTACCGATTTTACGTGAGAATTGATTCTTTCATTTTTGTGAACATTCTCCGTATGACAGTTGGTGCAGTCCACCGCGTTTGCCTGTTCTGCAGAAACGGAAAAAGCAGTCCCGGGAACAGAATGGTTCTTTGTCCTATGGCAGTCAGTGCAGAGCATTTTATTTTTTCCCATATGCACATCCACCTGCTCCACTGCATAAATCAGACTGTCATCCAGATCACCGTGTTTGACCGCCATCCCTCCTCCTCCGGAAAAATGACACATACCGCAGTTGTCTCTTTTAGCATAACCGACAGATCTTGCTGCCGTAAGCAGATTCACTTCTTTGGGAGGAACTCCTGAAGCTCCTTTAGTGTAAGTGCCCGACCAGTCATGGCAGACAAGACAGTCCACGTTTTCCGATTTTTTGAAATCAAAAGTATGGTCTTCCCATCCGTACCCTGCGTGACATTTTGTACAGGAAGGCCAATTCCCCGTAATGCCTATGCAGAAATTATTGAGCAGGTTCTTTTTTCCGATCTCAGCCGGCTGAGAATTCTTAGCGAGCTTTTTGCTCGACCGAAGCCAGGTCCAATGCGAAGTCTGCATCAGATTTTCTGCAGATTTAGGATGACATTTTAGACAGGCCTTAGTGACATCCTGAGGAGAAGGAAATCCCTTTGCTACAAACTCTTCAAAGTACATGGAATGACTGAAATGAATTCTCTGCGGAACCTCAAAACTGCTGATCGGCTTTTCCGCCTTTACCCCGCCCGGCCAGAAGAAATACAAAGAAAACAGGAAAATAAAGGCAGTCAGAATGACTCCGAGTATCCAGTTTTTTTCATTTACCTGCATATAAGCACCCTTGTCTGCTGTCTATCTCAGCACCTGTTACCACAATCGGAGGTTCTTTCTGAAATTACAATTCATTCTCCATAAAAGAGAGATGAAAAATATCATAGTGTGAATTTATACCTTTACGGGTATGGGTATTTTGAGACTGGCAATCATTTATCCGTTATACTCGTTTTCAAAAGTCTTTGCGTATTTATTTGTTCACGACTCAGTAAAATCAAGTCTGTCAGCCGGAAAAGGCGCAATTATTTATGAAAATGAGTATAAATTTGTGCTCTCCATCATATTTTTTTAATCTGCGTACATACCAGGTTTGCAGCGGCTTACAAGTTCGCGATTATTTACTCTGGGGTTTTGTATGTGCGCCAGCTTGGTTGATGAGCGGAGCCGAACCAACCAACACCACACCGCTCGGCAACCGTGCTTTTATGGAGTGTCTACTTCTCAGTCATGGACTCAATCCCTGTCCACTCATCAGGAACACCGAACTCGAGAAAGTGTTTTGCTCTGTTCAGATAAATTTGGGATGCTTTGTCATTCGGATTGATTTCCAATATCTTCTGGAACTCAATAATGCATTTGGAAAATTCTCTGTTCTGATATTCAGCAACAGCGCTTTCAAATGCGGATTTTGTCTTGATGTACAATGCTGCCTTTTCTTTCGGAAAACCGTCAAAGATTTCCACTACCTGAACAGAAGAGGACTTTCCCTTGACCTTCACTGTATCCAGAATTCTATAATGAAACTTTTCCTTGTGTCGGACCAGACGGAACGTTTCTCCGCTGACCAGAAGCGATGCGCCGAAATACTTTGTAAGACCTTCAATTCTGGAAGCAAGATTCACTGAATCGGAAATGACGGTTCCCTCCATCCTTTCACTCTCGCCGATTGTTCCCATAATCAGGTTTCCTGTATGCAGACCGATTCCGACTTCTATCGGATCATAATTGCTTTTTATCCTGAAATAATTATATTCATGAATTTCATGGAGAAGCTGAACCGAAGCATTCAGCGCAGAATCAGCATCCGAGAAGAGAGCCATGATCGCATCCCCGATATACTTGTCTATGAATCCGCCGTTGTTGCGGATGACAGGTCCCACTCTTTTCAGATAGGAATTCAGAAACTGAAAGTTGTCTCTTGGACTCATTTTTTCTGAAAGTTCAGTGAAGGATCGGATATCACAGAAAAATACAGTCATCTCCTTCTGGATATGATCTCCCAGATCAACATCGGTAATTGATTTTTTCTTCAGAAATCCCAGGAACTCCTGAGGCACAAATCTTTTGTAGGACTGGTTCAGTCTTTGAAGATGCATATTGGACTCTTCCAGTTTTCTGGTAAACTCCTGAATTTCTCTGACCATACTGCCGAATGTTCTGGAAAGAACTCCGATCTCATCCTGCCTGTCAGTCGTGATGCTCACATTGTAGTTCTGGTTGGATACTTTTTCTGCCGCATCTTTCAGTGCATTGATAGGCTTTGCAATCCAGTAGGCGACGATGGAAGAGAATAAAAGTGAGAGGAGGAAGCTTGCAAATATAATCCCGCTGCTGATGTACAGAATCTGCTTAGTCTGCTTGAGAACTTCAGAAACCTCATATTCCATACATAAAATTGCAAGAACTTTTCCATCACTGTCCTTGATGGGAACCATAGAACCGATGAACTTTCCCCATTTGTCCGTATAAATTTCTCTGGAATAGTAACTGTTCCCGTCAAATGCATTGATCATTTCTCTGCTGTTGACTGAATAAAGAGTGCCGATAGGGACGGCCTTTTCCTCCTCGGAAATTTTGCCGTCGCCGTTTTCATCAATTGCCTCATAATCTGCGTCTGCAATAAATTTAAGAACCTTTCTGGACGGAACCTGGGGAATCTCAGCAAGCATATAGACATATCTGAACTTGGCCGGTTTCTCCGGTGTAATCTGCTGCAGAAAACCGAGAGGCTGAACCTGATCCATACTTGCCGCCTTGATGGAACGGAGAAGCTGTACTATTTTCTGAAACTCATCCCCTTTCATAATTTCATCCGCAATATCATCCGGTATGGACGGTTTGGTTTCTCCTGGTTCTATCGCTAAATCAAATTCCGTGAGGGACTGCATCCTCGCCTCGGAAATGCTTCTCAAAAACTTGATGTCTTCCCGTTCCTCTTCCTGAAACAGATAGGCACTTGTCTGACCTATTTCTACTGTCTTTTTGGCAACCTGTTCGATAAGTGCCCTATATGTGTAATTGTACAAAAACGCAATTCCCGCTGCTGAAATAAGCATGGACAGACTGCTGAGAGCCATACCTATCTTAAATCCGAAGGAAAAGCGGAAATTTTTCATTAATTACAATGAAACTCAGTCTTACATTATTTTCAATCGAATAGTTGACGTGCCTCTTTTTTTTGATTCATTCAGAATTCCTCATATTTGATGGCATTGAATGAATTCGCCGGATAGTTTACAGTAGGGACCAGATTTTCCCAATGCTTTCGGAAAATTATTGCATATAGACGGCATATTGTATTTGCGTAAGGCAAGTGAATATAAAATATTCATTTTCAGTTTTCAGCTCCTGTCTTCTGAAACAGAAAAACTTCACATAAGGAATCTGCAGAGAAATTCATTGAACTCTGCAATTCGGAAAATTGTAATGAAATTTATAATTATTTCACATCGGAAATGAAAAAAAAGATGAACCGTGAAGCAGCTGTGAATTATCTGAGTGATTTCAGAATCGAGACTGGACTGCTCGGAAAAAGGAAGTTCCTGAACTTCAAAAACTTTTTTGCTTCATACCTTGTTTAAGGAGAAACCATAAATCTGCTTCTGGAAATTTCCACTGACAAGGATTCAAATCTTTCAGGACTTCAGATGAAGCAGATTCAGCTCACGCAGAATTGCCGAAACTGAAAAGAAATTTGACGAATCTGGATTCTCCGGTCATAGGAGAGTGGCTTACCTTAAAAGGGTCACGCACTGAGACTGAAATCAGCTGTCCTAAGAACAAAATCCCAAGTATGTATTTGATTTTACAATGAGAGATGCAAATGGAAAAGCATACATAACAGACGGGAAGAGCAATGAAGGTTATTATGCATTTGGTCAAAAGATTTATTCCCCTCTGACGGAAAGGTTATTTGCATAAACAGCGGAGAAGAAGAGAATATACCTGGCACCAAGGCAGAAATGGTCATCAGAACTGAAAACAATGAATATTTTTCCATCTTTCATTTTCAAGATTCTATTCAGTTAAAAAAGGACAGAAACCTGGAAAGGGACAGCTGATAGGCTGCGGGAATTCAGGAAATTCTTCCGGAGCACATATCAGTTTTCTTATCCAAAATGGAGTTGCAGGAGCAGGAACATCCGGTGTAAAAGCTTATTTTGAGGAGCTAAAAGTAAACGGCGGACCAAAGACAGACTATTTCCCTGTCAAAGGAGACAGAATTCAAAGTCAATGATTTGCTGACCGTTCAGAAAAGTTCTTTTCATATAGACCCACCGCCAAATCATAGGGATAGGAATTTTCTATGTGTGGAATTGTTGGTTATATAGGCCCTAAATTGGCTGATGCAGTGCTCCTTTTCGGATTGTACAGATTGGAGTACAGAGGTTATGACTCAGCCGGAGTTGCTGTACTGGATGACGGCGAGATAGAGATTCGAAAAGACCAGGGGAAAATCAGAAATCTGGAAAAACTTCTGAAAGAACAGCCCGTGGAAGGAAATATCGGAATCGGTCATACAAGATGGGCTACTCATGGTGAGCCCAATGCGGTAAATGCGCACCCTCATTATAATTTTCATCAAAGCATTGCGGTCGTGCATAATGGAATTATTGAAAACTTTGATCATTTGAGAAAAGAGCTTCAGTCCAAAAGGTTCATTTTTGTTTCAGATACGGATACTGAGACCATCCCCCAGCTTATTGACTATAATCGCAGAACTTTTAAGGAAGATTTCGACCTTATGAAAAATACGATTGCTCAGCTGGAAGGAAGGTTTGCATTTCTCGTACTGATGGAAAACAGACCTGACAGACTTTTCTTCTGTAAAAACGGATCTCCTCTCATTTACGGCAGAAGCGAGAATGAAGGCTTTTTAGTAAGTGACAGCTCTGCGTTCATTGCATCTGTAAAAGAACAGTACTTTATTCAGGATGGGGAATGGGGATGGATTACCAACAAAGAAATCTTCGTTTTCGATGCTGATGGAAATCCAAAACAGCCCGAAATGGTTCCTGTCACTCTGGATACAAGCATATATGAAAAGGGCAGTTACGATCATTATATGCAGAAAGAAATTTTTGAACAGCCCCTGGTTGTAGAAAGAATTCTGAATGAGAGAATTACTGACCAGGGAGAGATCATTTTTCCTGAAATGAGACTGAACAACGATTTTCAGGCAAAACTTTTCAGAGTTGTATTTACCAGTGCAGGAACATCTCTCCATGCTGCTTTGATAGGCAGGCTTTACATTGAAAAATTTGCCAAGACGATGACTGAGGTGGAATTCTCTTCCGAATTCAGATACAGAAATCCTGTTCTTGGAGGAGACACTCTGGTCATAGGAATCTCGCAAAGCGGGGAAACAGCCGATACACTCGCCAGTGTACTTGCTGCAAGGGCAAAATTTCTCAAAGTTCTATCTTTTGTAAATCAGATAAACTCTTCCATTGCCAGGGAATCAACAGCTGTCATTAATCTGTTCGCAGGTCCTGAAATCGGAGTCGCATCTACAAAAGCTTATGTTGCTGAACTAGTCAGTCTTCTCTTATTTTCTCTTCACCTGGCAAGACTAAAGTGGGTTCTGACAACTGAACAGGTGAAAGAAATACTCGATGAGGTAAAAAAACTTCCAGACCAGATCAATGCAATTCTCGCAAAATCAGAAGAAATCAGGAAAATTGCCGAAGAGATGAAAGAGAAAAGAGATTTCATTTTTCTCGGAAGATCTTTTGAACATGCAACTGCTCTGGAAGGAGCATTGAAACTGAAAGAGATTTCCTATGCTCATGCTTCAGGTTATGCAGGCGGTGAATTCAAACATGGACCAATAGCTCTAGTTTCCCGGGAAGTACCTGTCATCTGCATCTGTCCTAAAAATGAGGTTTACACCAAAATGGTATCCAACCTGGAAGAAGTTCGGGCAAGAAACGGAATCATTTTCTCGATATACACTGAAGGAGATGAGCAGGTTCCGAAACTTTCCAATTATTCCTTCTCAATACCGGAATGCTCTGAATATATAGCTCCTATATTATCTGTCATTCCACTGCAGCTCCTTGCCTACTATGTAGCAGTTGCAAAAGGCTGTGAACCGGATCAGCCGAGAAACCTGGCTAAAGCGGTCACAGTAGAATAGATCTCAGGGATCAGAGTCCTTCTTTGATCCCTTGTTTTCCTTCCTGTAGTCATCGTAAGTTCTGATTATAAAAAACACCCAGGCACCCAGGATGAGCAGAATTCCGCCGGCAAGGAACGGGAGAAGGAAATCAGGAGATGAGGGCAATGTGCTCATTATACTTTCTTTATACAAGATACAAACTCAGCTTGCAAACATTTTTTATTTTTGAACTGCTGTCTCAGACCGCCTGAATGAACTGAATACCTGCTGCAGAAGCAATCTGTTTCGCCGCAGATTCAATCTGTTCCAGGCAGATCGTTCTGTTATAAGGATCAATTCCGATATACAGAGTAAAAATCTCTTTTCCTTCTCTTTGAAAAATAAGAGAAACTGAACCGGGATAATTTCGGGCATAGGGCATTTCATGAGTTTTTCCTGCTCCCCAGACCTTGAAATTCAGCTCAGAATTCCGAATGTCAAATTTCTTTCTCCCCACAGTAAGGATGGAGTTTATTACACTGATTTCTGTCTCAGAAAAAAATACTCTATATATATAATAGAATGATGGCAGACCGACTGATACAGCAGACCAAAAAAGAAACACAGGAGAGTAATATGAATACGGCATTCCGTCTTTGTCAGGAATGACACTTGAAGCTTCCAGGAAAAACAGCAGACCGAGCACCAGGCCGATAAACAGCATTGCAGGAATAGGACCTATCCTGAGTCCTCTGAAATAAGGATGCCACTTCCACCAATTCAGCGTACCCTTCCAGATAAATGTCCGATCCCTTTCATTAAAAACAGGAGAACTGAAGACTGCATTGCCGATCACAGTACTGCCCTTTGTCTCCTGCAGAAATCTGTTCCGGCGTTCAATCTCCCAGTTGGAGACTCTCTCATTTATGCCCATCGGATAAGAGTACGGTTCTGCCGCTGTCAGTCAAGTTCTTTACGAATTGCCCTCCCGGATTTTACGGTTACTTTACTGTCAAAATTATAACTCACACTGCGCTTACGTCTGTCGGGCGGTTTGGGCAGGAACTCCTGTCGGCGGTTTCGCAAGTGTGGAAAGTTGCTGTTTTTACTGATTCATTAAATTTCCCTAATGTTTTATGAAAATTACTGCGTTCAGGACAGTATGTCCTATTTACGTAAGATGAGTTATAAATAAGAAAAGCTGCGATTTGGACAGAATTCCCTGCTTGAAAACAGTATTTCTGTTCAGATATAGAACTCAAACTTCCGATACTGAGTATATTCACTGATTTAAAATAGTAAATTATTTTAGGAGTTTGTCCAATGAAAAAAATCCCCGAAACAAAACAGACCGCTCTTTTGAGAACTGATTTTTCAGATGATGCGGCCTGGAAAAGGGTCTGCAAAGAGGCGACTAAAGATGCAGGCGGTGTGGCGGCCTATCTGGACTTTATTGATGATAAGACTTTCCTGGGACTTGATCCCAAAAAAGTAAAGACTGTACTGCCTGCCGGTTACAATCATTTGATTATCTTTTTTGCAGACCAGAAGACATTTGCTGATAAAAAAAATACTCTGCTCTGCGTTGAATTAGGTGAGGACAGTAAATACAGAACTTTCCGAGTTGCATTGAAAGCGATGTGGGAAGTGGAAAACAATCTGTCCATTGCAAATATGGACTTCGACGATTTTGCTGATCCCGATCGGGAGGCTCTTGATGCAAATGGAGTATTCAACGGATTTTAGGTGCACTGCATCGTCATCCCCATTGTACTGCATTCTGCACAGACGAAAATGTAAAGATCCTGATCGCCGCATCCGAATCGAACCGCCCTGACACGAGCCGCATAGTCCATCGCTTCCTCGCATTCAGGGCAGACAGCCCAGCTGTCGTAACCCTGAACCCATTCCGGTTCACCTCCGACATATACAGCATACCATTCAGCTTTATCACCTTTCTTATATGTTATAAAATCTATCCCAAAATATTCTTCAGGAGGTTCTGATTCGCCCTCATCGCAACAGTCTGTATAAGACTTCGGATTGACAGGACTGAGCTTATGATCCTTGATCTTAAAATACATCTCTGCATCATTGTCTTCTCCTTCCATCATCCAGGCGTCGCAGGCTTCACAGTTGGAATAGACAACAGGGAGCTTTCCCATCTTTTGAATTTCAGGAGAAAAACAGTCAAACTTGCTCAGATCCAAAGTAACCAGGTGCACTGGGGGACAGCTGCATCCTGGGAAATTTTTCCCAGAATATACTTCTTTGATTTTTTTGATGCCTGCAAAATGAGATGCCTTTTTGACATCCTTGGATTTGACACCGATATACATTTGATTTTTTCCCTTGGAAGCCATACTGTCCTTTCTCCCTTTGTCCAAAGCATTAAATTTTAATTTTATCTGCTGTAAAGAAAAAATCAGTCAATATATCTCTCTGCGACGGCGAAATTTGCATCGAGGCAGCACCTGCGTGCCTGCAGCCTTTTTTAGAAGCAGGCGCAGGCAGAAAGTCAATGGCTGACCGATACAAGCCAGACGAAAAAAAAAGGGAACTATACAGCATCCCTTTCGTTGATCCAGTCAAGCGCTGCAGGCCAGGTCTCTTCAGGCGCATGGATTCCGCAGACAAGATCCATATGTCCGTAATGAGTTTTACTTCCGTAATCCTTTCCGAATATCGCCATTTTATTCGGGCATTTCAGATGATCTCTAGTCCATTCCACACCGTCAATCGCACAGACCCAGTCCCTGTCTCCTGTAATCAGAAATGCTGGGGTGACTATCCGTCGGTCGTCAACATAATGATTGAAACCGCCGGAGATTCTGGGCATTCCTTCAGCTGCAGAAATAGTCTTTATCTGATTCCATTCCAAGACTGCAATTTTCTGCACAGTATTTTCAATGATGGCCCTTTTTACTTCAGGAGCCAGATTGTCAGCATTCCATATAAACCGTGTAAAATAAGTATCCATATCTATCACGGGATATACAATTTTGTACCAGAGATCCACAGGATAATACATAAGCGCACTTATATAGTCCATATAAGTTCTGAAATGATTGATTGTGGAAAATGTATATGTAAGTGCGGATGCAAATGCTGTCAGACTCTGAAGATTGGATGCCTTATGTCTGATCTGATAGAAAAAACCCAGAATTCCGCCGAGGGAATGACCCACCCAGTGAATTTTTTCTGATCCGAAATCTTCTATGATATATTCTATTGCAGCAGGAAGATCACAGAGCAGATAATCATCAATCGACCACATGCTTCCCCTTCCGGTATGTGGACCGTCGCTTCCCGGTCTGCCCCGCAGATCAAGTGCATATACCTGGTACCCCTCATCTGTAAGCTTCCGGGAAAAATCATACTGAGAATATCCAGTGTCCCATACTGTATGATTGGATGCTATTCCATGAAGAAGAAACACAGGATATTTTTTTGTGACTTTTGGACAGTGATATTTATAAAGTGCTACATTCCAGTGATCAGGAGTCCTGAGAAGAATTTTTGTTTTCATAAGTGATGATCTCCGTACATAGATTGAATCAGGTTCTCATATTTGCTGAACACAACGTTCCGCTTAATTTTCTGAAGATTTGTGAGAGTCTCTCCTACTCTGAGTTTGTCCGGAAGGAATCTCAGATCCGTGACACGCTCAAAACTCTTGAACCCGTTCTCTTCACCGATCAGCCTGTGCACAATTGAAAGGAAAAGATGCCTGATTTCCTTGTGCTGATTCAGATCAAGAGACTTGTCGTGTTCGGAAACTGCATATCCTGCATCTTCCAGTTTTTCATAATTCGGCCAGATAAGCACTCCCAGATGCTTCCTGTCCTGGCCCACTACAACAGCCTGTTCAATCATTACGTGCTGAGTGAGAATGGTTTCAATCGGAACCGGCTCTACGTTTTCCCCGCTGAGAAGGACAATAGTATCCTTTGCCCGTCCTCTGATGCTCAATGCTCCATTGACTGAAACAACACCAATGTCACCGGTATTCATCCATCCGTCATTCAGTACAAGAGCTGTAGTATCAGGATTCTTATAATATCCCTTCATTACACCTGGACCTTTTACGAAAATGACTCCCTGCTCTCCCTGGGCTGCAGCGGTCCCGTCCTCTTTCATCAGTCTGACCTGTGTTCCCTCCGGAGTGAATCCTACTGTTCCTTCAATGATTCTTCCTTTAGGACGGAGTGAGATGAGAGGAGAACATTCTGTCATTCCGTATCCCTCGTAAACAGGAATTCCGATAGCATTGAAGAATTCGTCTATATGCACAGGAAGTGCACCTCCCCCGGAGAGTGTTCCCTTCAGCTCTCCTCCCAGCATCGCTCTCACTCGGACAAGGAAAATAGGATCCATATACATATCCGGAAGTTTCAGTACCGCAGTCTTGATAAGTGCACCTATTTTATCAGTCAGAGATTCCAGAAAATTTTTCTTTCTAGTCTCGGCAGTATTGTCCGTAAAAATATTCCATGCCCTGTGAAGACTCTGCTTGATTCCGTAAGATATATTAAAAAGCTCCCTGTTCAGTGCCTCAGTTTTTTCGATTCTTTCGTGCAGTTTATGGTATACCTGTTCCCAGAGACGGGGAGCAGATGCCATCAGAGTCGGTTTTACACGGATAAAGTCTTCCATCAGATCCTTGATGTTTGTATAATAGCAGCAGGCTCCGGAATCAATTACGGAATAATGCATAAATCTTTCAAATATATGCCAGACAGGGAGGATGGAAAGAATTCTGTCCGTCTGACTGATGTCCAGAACCTGGGGAACAATTTTCAGCTGATACATCATATTCGAATGAGTCAGCATCACTCCTTTCGGATTACCTGTTGTTCCTGATGTATAAATGATTGTGAAAAGGTCATCCCCGGTGACAGAATCTCTCACCTTTTTCAGCTCACTTAGTCTTGGGACAAGAGCAGATCTGTTCTGCACAATATCATGTATGCTGAAAAAATGATTCTGTGATATAATCTCTTTAGGAAATGCACTGTCCAGAACAATGACGGGGATTTTCTTTTCAGAAAGAACTCTGGAAATTTTTTTATAAAGTCTCTGATGTTCGATGAAAACAAGAGAGGATTCACTGTGATTCAGTATGAATTCTATTTCGGTCTCAGTGGAATCAGAACCTCTGGGAACAGTGACTGCACCAGCGAGAAGGATTGCCATATCAGCGATCATCCATTCTGCCCTGTTGTCGGAAAAAACGGAGACCCTGTCTCCCTTTTTAATTCCTTTGTCCATCAGGAAAAGTGCCAGGGTCTCAGCCTTCTCATAAAGAGAGGTGAAGGATTCCGCTCTGAAAAACTTGAATCTGTCTTTGGTATAAAATGCCTGATCCCTGTTTCGCGAGGCCTTTTCAAATACATCAAGCAGAGTATTTTTTATCATTCTGCATTTCTCCGGGTGCATCCGTTGGATGATTTTCATCCAAGATTCAAAATATGCAGTGAGAAGACAATTCATTTACAGCAAGACAGACTTATTTGTACGTCCCAAAAGCCGAATAAAGAATACTTATGCAATTTCTCGACTTGCCCGATTCACAAATCCGGAAGCATCTAAGGGGCTTAAAAAAACCCGTTCGCAGAATTGGAAGCCAAGACTGAACACCTACTGAAACCCTCACCTTTTACTCACTCACGTTACGCAAAGCGGTGTATTGTCAATTGTACAGCATTAGGGAGGGCAGGCATAAGGTGAGTTACTCATATTCAATGATCTGTAAACTTAATACCCAGATTTCTAATTAGATTATAATAGGATCGATGAAATATTGGTTTAAAATCAGTTCTGGTCGACACTGAATGTGAGCAAGGGCGGGGATTTTAAAGGGGCTGCTTAAGCCCCTTTAAACCAATGCCGGTAGGCATCCCTACCATTTTTGATTTCTAATCGAGCGTAGCGAGATTAGAAATCTGAGTAATACAGTCAATGACCAAATGATTTTATGAAAATTTCATTAGAAATTGGATAATTTAAATAGGTGCACTGATTATTTTCAGGTTCTGTCAGAAAAACTTCTGGCATCAGAAGGATTCAGTGTCACCCTTGCCACATTGCGCATTCTCCAAAGTCCAACCTCATCCGCATCGGTAAGATACCAGCAGATTTCAGCCAGCTCGAGAAATGACCCAGCCTTCAGAGTCTCCCTCAGATTCTCCGCAAATTTCTGAGCCTCGGACTGAACTACCTTGTCGCGTATTTCCGGCTGATCGTGCCAGTTGACTACAAATTCTTTATCATTATATTTTAATGCAATACCTTCCGGGCCGTAATTGTCTATCATCCAGTCGCTTGCACATAAACGGTCTCCCGACTGGAATTCAGATTTTTTCGGTGCTTTTTTAACTGTCCACCCGCAGTTCCATCCTGTGTTTACCAGAATCACCAGATTCGTTTTGGTAATCTCTATTTCAAACTCATTATGAACTGTGTAGCCGTCAGGGTCAAGTTTACTTCTTTTTTCGGTTATGAGAGGTCTGAATTTCTCAGCCAGTCTGACAGAAGATTCGCTGATCAGCCTGCTTCGGCCATTTTTCTCAGTGTCTTTTTTGTTCTTCATTCGATATTCTCCTTTTTCCTGTTTCAACTGTTCCGTTCTGCAGACAAAACTGCCTATATCAATTCCAGACTTCTGTCTAAACTTTCAGAAAACCGATTCTTTGATCTCATTCATATTTAAAATAAAATGGACTCTCCGATCAAGAACCATAAAAACTTTATTTGAAGAAACCAAAAACAAAAACTCAAAATAAATCAACAGGAAAATATTCTGCTTCCCTCAAAAATTTAAAGAACTTACAGGAGACTGAAGAGAGAAAAGAATGATTTTATAATAAAATGATTCTCCTATAAGGAGCTCCTCATTTTCCAGTCGACAAATTATTGAACATGAGATAGGATGCACAAATGTGAAGTCGTTCAGTAACTGTGCTTCACTGACTATGACCATTTCTAATTGCCAAAGGAGGGTTTAAATGAAACCCAAAAAATATCTCATTTCTTTACTGATTCTGACAGCGGGATTAAACATTGCAGATTGCAAGAAAAAGAGGCTGGAGAATCCGCCTGTCACAAGAAAATGCGAGGAAACGACCGGTGGAAATCTCTATGGAAAATTAGGCGACTGCTTAAAGGATAAAAAAGAGTGCATCCCTGGGGTATGTGTAGAGGGAGACTGCGAAAACGGAAAAGGCGAGATGAGATTTGCCAGCGGCGGTTTTTATATAGGTGATTTTAAGAATGGAGAGTTTGAAGGACAGGGAACATTAACCTACTGTACTGAAGGTTATTATACAGGGGGTTTTAAACAAAGTCTTTCACATGGGTCAGGAAAAATGTATTCCAAAAAATACCAGTATCTTCATGAAGGAACATATGCTGATGATGAAAGAGAAGGAAATGGTAAGATAACATTCCTGGAACAGAATGATTATTATAAAGAGTACAAAGGGAAGATTGTGGCTCATGAAGGTACTTATGTCAAATCTTATCTTCAGGGAGAAGGGTTTGTCATCAGGAAAGATGGAAAAAAAATCAAGGTGACTTTCAATAATAGCACTGCAAATGCAAATCCAAACTGTTATCCGTTAGAAGACACTCCACTGGAAGACTGCAGATAGCTGTGACGGTTAGAAATCTGAACACAAGAAAAGAGTCTGATAAAATATCAGTCTCTTTTCTCATCTTCCCATTCGAATTAAAACAGATAGTCTGCAGAAAGAAACTTGGACTTTCCTGATCTGGTAATCTTTCTCAGTATTTCCTTGTTCACTTCCGTTTCCTTTTCTTCAGATCACAGCAGCAGATAACTTATTTTCAGCAGAATTTATCCGTTTATAACCCGGCTCTTTTTTTATACTCAACCGCTTCAGTTCCGTACCCTTTCTGAATGGAAATATCGAGCCATTTTTTGGCTTCGGACTTATTGCCGTCCACTTCATTCAAAATATAGGCCAGTCTGAAACATCCTTGAGGCACAGCTGCATTGTCCTGATTTTCTTTATATGCCTTTTCATAATACTTTTTAGCATTTGAATAGTCTTTCATTTCTTCATAGACCCTGGCAAGATACACTTGAAATTTTCCTTCCTCCTTTGTTTTGGGAAACTGTTTCAGATAGGACAGATAAGCCTCTTCTGCTTTTGCACGGTCATTTACAACCCACATATAATGATGACCTATATGCAGATATATATTCGGATCATAATATATATCATTGTACTGACTGTAATATTTCATTGCTTTACTGTATTCTTTCTTATCATAAGCTCTGTCGGCAAGAAATTTCAGTGCCTCGAAACGATATGGATTTTTAGTCAATGCTTCATTCATCAGTCTGGATGCAGACAATTCATCCTTTTTCTGATTCCAGATTTCCAGTCCTTTCCGGACAAGAAGACCCGATTCCTTTTTATTCTGATAAGGCAGAGCATCCAGTCTGCTTCTGACTCTGCTGGTGAATTCATCCGGCCAGACTTCTTCATTTTTCTGATTCTTTAAATAATTCAGTTCAGTCCAAGGTTTCTTTCTGAGGCCAGTTTCAAAATGCCATTTGAAATAGTCGTATTCATCTCTGCCTTTCCACCCTGGAAAATGTTTTCGATTTTCCGGAAAGAACCCGTGTTTTGGCGTTATGCCTGCAATATCTTCTATACTGTGGAAAAACTCATGATAGAGCACCTGATAAGCGGAAGAGTCCACCCAACTCGCTGAATGCTGAACGAATCCTCTTAAATGAGAATAATAATGCTCTGTAATGATAGGATAATTTGTTCCTCCTCCCCAGGATCCTCCAGTAAAGCCTGTCCCGTCAAAATAAGGAAATATACTGTCAAATTCCTTAGTCAGTTTCTGGAAAAGTTCTCCGAGAGGCGGTTTCAGATTGTCCGTGCCCTTCAAAGACAGCTGGATTGAGTCTGTATCAAAATTTCTGAACTCCAGAGTCATTCCTCCCTCAGTGACTCTTTCAATGATCATCCGAAGTACGGACTGAAAAAGGATCTGACGTTCTTTCATAATCGGGGTTGAAGCATTTTCAATGTCATACCTTTTCCCGTCGGAGGTTTCATGAATGGAAACCTTATCAATAAAAACTCCTGCACATCTGTGAACTGCTGCATCTTTTTTCAGGGGGGTTTTAAGAGCGCCTGATGAGGCATCAATCAGGTTTTCCAGAGTCCAGTTCTCTTTATTTTTCGGATCATTTTTTCGAAATGAATATGCCCAATTATACCAGTCCAGTGCTTTTGCATAATTCCTGGATACGGTTTCCTGATGACCCTTCCACATTCCGAGTTTATAAGCAATATCTGTCAGCTGCCAGTGCTTCAGACCGGGATTTTCTTTTATAATCAGATTGATCTGCTCAACCCCGTCATCAAACTGATTCACCGATTCCAGGAAGACTGCATAATCCATTCTGCTCTGAGCTTTTGTTTCACCTGCTGATGAATCAATTTTCTGAAGGAAATCCTTTTTGCTTTTCGGACTGCTGCTCAATGCTTCGGTACTGTTCTGACCTTTTGGCTGATTCTCCCGAATTCCTGAATCTGCTGTGCGGCAGTTTTGAAGAACAAGCAATACAGTAATAATATTTATGATTATTTTTATCATTTTTTGAACGACCCCCTGATTTCCTCTTTCAAATTCTTTCTGCTGAAAGCGATTCTGCAGCTGCAGTCTGAATTCTTAAAAATCTCACATTTGGAATAGACTGTTCCCGGAGGAAAGCTTAAATTTATTCTGCCAGAAGTTCCTTCGTTCACGCTGCCAAGAGCTGTTTTAATTAATACCGAAAAGGATTCCTTCGAGTTAAAACAGGAAAGATAACTCAAATATAGCGATTCTTTATCAAGTTTCTTATTATAATAAAATACTGCGGTACCATTGTCTTTAAATCCGTTTTCTTTTTGGGAACTCACAAGACTGTAAACAGAGGACTTAGGGATTTCCAGCTTCATTCCAGATGAGCAAAGACCTGTTTTTGTATCATATTTTATTTCGCCCTTATCCAGAATCTTCATACTGGAGTCCTTATGTACTGCTGAAAACCTGAAATCAGGATATGATCCAATCAGTCTGTATTCACTTTGAAAAAGAATATGAATATGATTATTAAACCCCCCTCTGCAGTTTTTCTCTCTTTTGGATTCTGAGTCTTTTGGGTTGAATGTTCCGAATGCAGTAAACTCTAAAATCTCTGTCTGTTCCTGAGAATACAGGGTAATCCCGGACAGCAATAGGGCCCCTGTCAAGATTATACTTTTCATATTTATCTCCTTTTTTTGCAACTGCTCGCCTATCGGGATGATGAGTGCTTTTCGAGCTTTCGTTTATAAATTCTTTTACAGTCTGCTGCTTTTTAAACACTCACCTTACGCAGATACATCATTAATTTTATGAAAATAATGAAAAGAAGACTT
>DAORDI010000087.1:0-18898 GCA_035345895.1 Leptospiraceae bacterium | reverse complement strand
AAACTTCATACCCCTTATTAAATTTGTACAAATTTTCTTAATTCGCAACAGACTCTTCAGTGAACTGAATGCAAAAAGTACAGCCAGTGCTGCGATTCCGTAAGTTGTTTTCATAATTTGTTTCATAGTATAGTCTCCTGTAATTTACTGTGCTGCCCCTGCTTTGATCCAGCAGTATACTGCATTGTTAGTTGTGGTATCAGAGTATGAGGACATGCTTCCGCCGTTAATTTTGCTGTAAAGTGTGCTTCCTTCAGGACTTCCTGAGGATACTCTGGCAATCGTTGAATTGTAACTTGTCACATCCAGACCGCCTCCTAGATTGCCCCCGCTGTGACAGCTTCCGCATTTCGAGGAAAGTCCCAGGCCTGAGAAGGTGAAAGATGATGTACAGCTGATTGCAGAACCGCTGCTTCCTGTCACTTTCCCGACAATGATGCCTTGAATGATCTTCTGTTTTTCTATATCAGAATATTTTTTATCTGCACAGTTTATCCCTGATAATAATATCAGTAAGACTGCCGATATCGCCCAACTGTTTTTAGTCATGCACCGCCCCCGAATCCTCTAAATATCTTACTGAAAACTAAACTGATTCAAAAAATCTTTTCCAGCAATCTAAAAGAATTATACTCTGTTACAGCTTCATGTCAAGAATTAATTAATGCTTTCTGAACTGACTGCACCTGTTCATGTACTGTTGAAGAGCTTCTTTCTGAACAAGTGATAAACAATGCAGTCCAGTCAGGAAAACTGATGCCGGAAAGGAAATAATTACTTGGAAATGCTTGATTTTATTGGCTGAAAAATTATATGTTTTATATTCTGTATTTATTTTTATCATTATTTTTTATCAGAAAATGCGGCAGATTTCTTCGAGAAAATGTTCGGAATACTCATGGAAATATGATAAAAATCATATTCTTGAATGTTTCCCGGCAATATTCTGAAAAAAATACATATTTTCCAGGATTTAACCGATAAGGCAAGTCTGCTGTTCAGATACTTTCTTTTTCAAAAACAGTTTATTCCTGCATTCAGTTCTTTCTGTCTGATGAATTTTGACGGTTTCTGTATTTGCTGCAAATTTACAGCATCAGCGGTGATTTTTCTGAGATTCTGGAACTATGGGAAGAATCAGCTGTTTTTGTATTTATTTTTAAGGAAAAAAATGTATCTGAAATATGCGGCAGTCGGCTTGAGAAGATCAGGCAGGAAAGACTTAAAGAAAAGTATTGAATGAAAGCGAGTTAAAGACTCGCTTTCTCGAATTGTTTTCAGTAAATTTTTCCTGAACCCTTAGATGTCCTTGTAATCTTTTCTGATGAATCCTTGCCCTGAGATGTTATGCTGAGAATTTCAGAATCGGAGTGAAGTGTAATATCCAGACCTTTTTCCAGATTCAGAGCAAGCGTCTTTCCTTTCACTTTTGAATCTTTGACTGCATAGGATTTTCCATTCAGGCTGACTTCACCTGTCACCATCTGAAATTTCTGAGTCAAATTCACTTTGATGTCACCGAAATTCTTGGTTGAACCTGTCCACTCGCCGCTGAAATCCGCTGGGAGAAGCCAGTAGAATACAATTCTCTTCCCTACTGATTTTACACCGTCCGCCTTCCATTCTCCCATATGCCAGTTGTGGGAAACAATTCTTGTTCCAGGCTGAAGTTCCTGAAAAAGTTTTGGACGAAGCCGGGCATTTACTGAAATGTTTAAATATAATGTAATTACAGTTGCTTCACCGATCTGCTGATCAAACATATTTGCATTCTTGAAACTTACAAGGTTTTCCACTTTGTTTGCCTTTGCCAGTTTTTCCGCCGCAGCGATTTTGTCCGGATCCAGATCATATCCGATTCCCTTTGCTCCAAACTGCTTTGCCGCCTGTACAAGAACTCGCCCGTCACCGCATCCTAAATCATATACGATGTCACTGGATTTGATCTGAGCAAACTTGAACATCTCTGTCTGAATCTCAGGCTGGGACGGCCCCCACATAACATCCAGCTTGAGAGCATTGTTCTTTTTCAGATAATTGTAAAACATCGCTTCATCTTCAGTAGCCCACCAGCTTTTCTTCCTGCCGCCCGGATAATTGAAGGTCAAAACAGAAAACTGCTCAGGGGCTTTACTGTACATCGAGTCAGGGTTTTTTTCAGCCGAAGAGTATAAAAAAGCTGCACTTGAAACTCTCATACTGATTTCATTGGCGCCTTTTTCCGACCATACAGGCGCATTTTCATCAGAATCCATTCCGGTTTCTTTTACGAAAGCATCAGGCATAGTCACTGACTGATTATTAAAAAGACTGATTTTATGGTACTTATATTTTTCTGCCTCAGAAAGTACAAAGATCGTTTTCCTTCTTTCTACTCTCTGTTCCAATGTCCTGCAGCTGATTATGAATAAAATGAGCAATACTGCCGTTCTGTAAATCATAACTGTATTTCCGTCCTGTTCTGCCTGAATAGTAAGACAGGAATAGAATGAATCCTTATACGGCAAGAATAAAATCCCCTGAAAAATGTAGGAACTCCTATTATCTGTATTATTCAAAAATGCGTATTTGATTAAAAAGAACTTAAAGGGTGCATAAAGCTTAATTTTTTTCGAGCATATTGATTTTTTCGGGACAGGTATATTTATGAACAGCCTGAAAACCAATGTACCGGAAAATAATGATAATCGTAAATTTCGTATTCCTCTTTCAGGAACCGGTGTATCAACTTTTCTCATTCCCAAAGAAATGATGAAAGGATATGCCGAAAGACTTCAGCTGTACAAAAGCAAAGGGGATTACCTAAATTATCTCATTTCCAGATTCAGAGTACTGCTTGGATACTATATCATTCATCCATCCGGTCTAAAAACGCAGTATCAGACTCCTTATCAGGATTTGCATAAAGAAAATTTGAGAGTGAAAGATGAGGATTGGGCTGAACTGACTGTCTTATCTGCATCAACCGGTATGAGCCGCTGTCTTCTCTTCATCCGTCTCCTCCAAATGGATCTTCAGGATTGGGATTCTCTCCTTAAAAAAATCGGCATTCTTTATAATCACCCCTTCTCCTCCCAAAGAATGTGGGAACTCCTTGCCGTGATTGGGTTGGATAGAGGAGGGGCAGTGTTCATCAGAGGATTTTATCCAAGAAGGCTGTAGCAGGAGTAAAAAAATAAAAAAATTTGTTGCATTTTTGCCGGATAAAAAGAACTTCAGAACGGCACACATCTATATAATACAATTATTCAAAGGAGAGCGTGTAAATGGCTAACAACCTTGCGGAAGTGTACAAAGAAGTAGCAGAAAAATATGGGGACAAAGGCGCTTTTTACTCAAAAGATGAGAAAAAAGCATTTCAGCCTACTTCTTACAAACAAATTTATGAGATGGGGGTAGCTCTCGCAGAAGCGCTGATAGACCTTGGTGTAAA
Organism: Leptospiraceae bacterium; assembly: GCA_035345895.1. Classification (GTDB taxonomy): domain Bacteria; phylum Spirochaetota; class Leptospiria; order Leptospirales; family Leptospiraceae; genus DAORDI01. The sequence continues at coordinate 15,465 of DAORDI010000087.1, read as the reverse complement.
AGCCCGTGAAAATCTCGGTTTTATGGCAGACCACAGAATGGAATGGGTCGTTGTGGACTGCGGTGTTTTGACAGCAGGAGCTGCAAACGTTCCGCGTGGTACAGATGTGACCGAAACTGAACTTGAATATATTCTGAATCATTCGGAAGCAAAAGTAGTATTTGTAGAGCATGATAAAATGCTTGAAAAACTGAACAAGGTAAAGTCAAAAACATCCATCAAAACAATCATTGTTATGGATAAAAACTCCAAAGCAGAGGGAGTTCTAAAGCTGTATGACTTGATAGAAAAAGGCCGTCAGCTTATCGCAAAAGGTTCGAAAAAATACGAAGAAAGAGTCAAGGATATCAAATCCGACGATCTGTTTACAATGATTTATACTTCCGGGACAACCGGCCAGCCAAAGGGTGTTATGCTGATGCATTCTAATATGATGCATCAAGTGAATGATGTTGTGCCGGTGATCAATATAGGTCCAAATGAAAGACTGCTTTCCATTCTGCCTGTCTGGCATATTTTTGAGAGAGTATTTATGTATGGGGCGATTGTTGCGGGGGCAGGCACATATTTTACGAATGTCCGTGATATGAGGGAGGATTTCCAGAAAGTAAAACCTACCTTTATGGCATCTGCTCCTCGTCTCTGGGAAAGCATTTACCAGGGAATTTATAACAGAATCAATGATCCTAAGCAGACTCCTCCGTTCCGAAGGGGAATGTTCAACACTGCTTATTTCTTCTCAAAACATTTTCATGCTGCAGTCCGTTTCATCAAAGGAAACGAGGTTGATTTTGAAGGAAGAAATCCTCTCACTTCACTTTTCAAAGGAATCTATTCAGTTATCGTAATGATTCTCACATTCATCCCTTATGCAATTTTGGATGCTGTAGTCCTTTCTAAAATCAGAACTGCAACTGGCGGATCAATGAAAGCAACAGTTTCCGGAGGCGGTGCACTTCAGAGACATGTGGATGCATTCTTCAATGATATTGGACTGAACGTAATTGAAGGTTACGGAATGACAGAAACTTCACCTGTGATTTCAATGCGAACTTGGGAAACACTGATTATGGGTTCAGTTGGAAGAGTTGCTCCAAAAACAGAACTTCAGTTGAGAGACTTCAGCGGAAATATTGTTGCTCATGTAAAAGCTGACGGATCAATCACAGGAAAGCGCTGTGAAAAAGGCGTGATCTACATAAAAGGTCCTCAAGTGATGAAAGGATATTACAAAAATCCTGAAGCTACTGCAAAGGCTATTCGTGACGGATGGATGGATACCGGAGATATTGGGATCATCAATTATAAGGATACTCTTTCCATTACTGGCAGGGCGAAAGAAACAATCGTTCTTTTAGGCGGGGAAAACGTTGAGCCGGTTCCGATAGAAAACAAACTCAGTGAATCAGTTTATATTGCACAAGTTATGGTGATTGGTCAGGATCAGAAGAATTTAGGAGCGATCATTGTTCCTGATTTTGAGAAATTGAAAGTTTGGGCTTCTCAGAATGGAATTTCCGGAACAGAACCAACTGCTCTTGCAGAAAATTCTAAAGTGTTGGAACTCTACAAGAAGGAAATAAAGGATTTGAACAGTGCGAAAAACGGATTCAAGAGTTTTGAGCAGGTGACTCCTTTCTTCCTGATTGTAAAGCCCTTTGAGGTAGGTGATGAGATGACTAACCTGATGAAACTGAAACGTCACGTAATCACTGAAAAATACAAGGATAAGATTGCAGCGGCTTACAAAGCCTGATTTTCCATACTAACCTTGAAAAAAAGCGGACTTGTCTATGCAGGTTCGCTTTTTTTTTGACTCATCAATCTTCATTTATACTAGTTTTCAAAAGTCTTTGCATATTTATTTGTTCACGACTCAGTAAAATCAAGTCTGCCATCCGGGAAAAGCGCAATTATTTATGAAAATGAGTATAATCAGAGGTCCCTCTCTTAATATCTAAAGGAATGTTGGAGATCCTACAAGGCTGCGAGGGCATTAGGATTTTAGCTTGATTAAGATTTCAGAGAAGGTTACTATAAACTCACGTTAGACAAATACGATATACTGTCTAGATGCTGTAATTTTCAGAAAACATTAGAAAAATCTAGCAGTTTAACAGCTTGCGATGAATCAGTAAAAACAGCAGCTTCCACGCTTGCAGGATTTTAGGCAGTTTCAGAGCCGCCGAACCGGTTTCAGATATTGGCGAGGGCAGAGCTCTGAGCAGTTTCTAAGTTTGCGGCAGCTTCAAAGTCTGCGAAACCGCCGGTAGACTTATGCCAAAAACGCCCCACCTGCAACCGTAGCGTAAGGTGAGTTATTCAGATGACCACAGATCAATAGACCAAATTTTACTTAAAACTTGGTACCTCAAATATCACAGGTGTGCATGCTCCGAATTTGATCTCTTTTCTGATTGCTGGAAAATTCTTTCCTTTTTTGACACCCCAGAATTCAATTTTATTTTTGTCCGGGTTTTCGTTTCCATCCAGCAGATGAATTCCTGTATCTTTGAAGTTTCCAAATCTGTATTTCCTGGAATTGTCGATAGGAGAGAAGTCAAACTTGACTATAGCTTTTTTTGAATCAGTTTTATCCGGTTCTACCGAATTAATGAGGATCTGTCCTGGAAAATCTTCGTATTCGCAGGGACCTCCTACTTTAATTTCTTTTGAACCGGTACAATTATTGAAAAGCAGTATTAAAATCAATAGGGCAGATTCGGGAAGTTTATATGTGTTCATGGAATCTATTGAATTATTTCTGATTGGAATCGTCAAGAAGAACGGAGATCATTTTCTCTTTCGAATTTTAAACTTGACAGACTTTTTTTCAGTCGATAAAGCATTAGTTTATGAAGTAGTCTGCTTGACTGAATAGTGCGGATAAATAAGATAACTGACTGAAACGGGAAAAAAGAAACATCATCTCTAGGAAAGGTTTGAATGAGTCTGTTTTCGAAAATTTTTTGTTTCAAAAGGAATTGCCACATAAAGGAGATGAATCAATGAAAAGACAAGTGAGAAAAATAGCAGTGCTGTTAGGACTGCTGCATTCTTTTCCTGCTTTTTCTGATGCCTATCACAACATCAATGGATTTTTCGGTGAGAGAGCTGCCGGTCTTGGCGGTGCCTATACTGCGGTATCAGATGATCCTTCCGGAGCGTTTTACAACCCGGCCGGGCTGAATTTGGCTTATGACAACTCGATTTCTCTTTCTGCCAGCAATTATACAAAGGTCAAGAAAACATATGAAAATGCACTTGGTCCGGCTCAAGGTTACGGCAGAACGAATCAGAACTACATACCGAATTTTTTCGGTATGGTGAAGGAAGTTGGGGCAGGGAAATTTGCTTTTTCCGTTGTAAACCCGATTCAGGAAAACTATCAGAGAAATGATCAGATTCGTCTTCCTCTGTTTTATCCTGACATTTCCAATATTAAAAGTTACAATAGAGAGACATATAATCAGCTTTTGGTAGGGGCGTCTTATTCCAGACCGATTACCAGCAAGCTTTCGTGGGGTGCAACGCTTTACTATGTAAATGACACGGCGAGCATCACTTCCACTCAGCTTACAATGTTCAAGAACAAGCAGTATGCAATGCAGACAATCAATGACAACAGGAGGACAACAGGACTTCTTCCAGTGCTTGGACTTATGTTTAATCTGACTGATAAAATTTCCTTAGGCGCATCTCTCAGAAAAACATTTGTAATGGGCCAGAACCGTCTGATCAATGCGATTACAATGGATTCTTCATCCACATCCACTGACGGGATTACTTTTCTGGAAGGAACTCAGAAGGCATTCGGTGCCAGTGTAGGCAACACAATTTACAAAGGTCCTGCGTATACAGGAAGAGTTCCTGAAACTTATGAACTGAGACTCGGCGGTGCCTTTTTCCCTACAAAAAAGCTGATGATAGCGACAGATCTTATTTATACTTCCGGTTACTCATTCAAGAAAAACAATACGGAAGTCATCACTTCACCTTCAGCAAACATCATTATTCTTACAGACAAGGATGATCTTGAACTGAAAAGATATCAGACATGGAACATTGCGACTGGGGTCGAATACTTTCTTACCGATTTTCTTGCCCTTCGTCTCGGTGTGTATACAAACAATGCAAATACAAAGAAAATTGACTGGATGACATCAGCGCTGCAGGCGTACAACCGTGCAGCGGGTGACACTGAAACGATTGCTTCTTCAGGAGGGAATTCTGTTCAGTTCAGGATTCCGACGCTCAGAGACAATCCTAGAAATGAATATGTAAATACAATGGGATACAGTTTCGGCTTCTCGTTTGCCACTGCTAAGGCGGCTCTCTCTCTGAGCATTATCAAAGAGCATGGAAAAGGCGCGGCTCAGCTTGATTCAATGAGACCTGCTCAGCAGCTGACCTATGATGCATCATCCATTTATCTGGTCATAACATCCAGGAGCAACTGATTTGAAAAACAAGGCGAAGCTTACATTTGGCGGCGGACTTTTTCTTTTAAGTCTGATCGTTGTAGGGATACTTGACCTCTTTGGCGGGCTGATCAAGATTGAAGACAGTCTGATCGACATCCGTCACAGAATGGTCAATCCGAATCATAAGTTTACAGATAAAGTCATTGTACTCGACATTGACGAGCAGAGTCTGGAAACATACAAGGCGGAACCCTTGTTTGGACGCTGGCCTTGGAGAAGGGCAATTTACGGACCGATTCTGAAATATATCGCTGCAGGCGGGGCAAAGCTGATTCTGTTCGATATAATGTTTTTTGAACAGTCATCATCCTGTAATTTGGATGATGATACTCAGCTTGCTTTGGCGACTGCAGAGGCAGGGATTGTATCTCATGCGGTCAATTTTAGAACGGATGAAATGACTGAGGAGGAGAAAAAGATTTATGCTCCTCCTGCATACGTTCTGAGTCAGGCATATCCGGTAGAAAAACCTGAAAATCTGAAATTGAAGGGATTCAACAGAATCAATTATCCTGTAGAATCCATTCTTCAGGCAATGCCTAAACTTCATTCAGTGTTCTATGCTCAGGACGAAGGGGTGGCGAGATATTATCTTCCATTTCATAAATATGAGGACAAGTATTTCCCGACTCTGAGTACACAGATTTACAGAGCATTTCATCCTGTGGAAAAGGCTGATGCAGACTGGAATTCTCTGAATCTCTATTCGCAGGGAAAAGAACTGAATATTCCTCTTGTGAACGGAAAATATAGGATTCATTATTATCCTGAGAAAACAATAGATGATCCTTCTTTGCGGATTTCGATTTCCGGTGTCATTGATTCTATCAGAAGTCTGGAAACTAAGGAAGTGACGGATCCTGAAAAAACAAAGGTACCTCTTTCCCGATTCAAGGACAAGGTTGTTTTAATTGGAGTTTCCGCTGCATCCGGTTTTGATATTCGGACGACTCCCTACGGTGACAAGCCCGGGTTCCTGTATCATGCAATTACAGCATCCAATTTCCTGGAGAAGCATTTTATGAAAATCCCTCCTGGATTTCTAGGTTATCTGATAGTTGCAGTTTCTGTGGGAATCTGTCTTGCACTTTCTCTTTTCAGTGCAGGAACTATTACAAGGATTGCAGTTCCGCTGGCTGTGTTCATTGCATATCCTGTGATCGCATTCCTTGTTTTCAAAATGGATTTTATGGCCCCGCTGGCAGGATTTGCTGTGGCTTATCCTTTGGCATTTCTAGGATCTCAGGCATACTTGAGTTTTACGGAAGGTGCAGAAAAAAGAAAGTACAGCAAGGTTCTTTCGAATATGGTGGATCCTACAATTGTGGGAGAAGCACTTGAAGACTTGGAAGCACTGAAAAAAGGCGGTGAGAAAGAAATTACAGCCTTTTTCTCCGATGTGGCCGGATTCTCCACAATTTCCGAACAGCTTACATCTGCTGATCTGGCTTCTCTTTTGAATGAGTATCTTTCTGCAATGACCATTATCCTCAAGCAGAACAGGGGTACATTGGATAAGTACATCGGGGATGCTATTGTAGGAATTTTTGGAGCCCCGATTGACAGGCCGGAGCATTTTATGGATGCTGCACGGGCATCTTTGATGATGATTGAAAGGCTGAATGAGCAGAGAAAATTCTGGAAGGAAACAAATGCTTATGTTCCCGATGCGCAGCAGATGGATGTCCGTATCGGATTGAATTCCGGAATTGCAAAAGTAGGATTTATGGGAACCGATACGCTGGCATCTTATACAATGATGGGAGATACAGTCAACCTGGCTGCCCGTCTGGAAGCTGCCGGAAAAGACTATGGAGTGAATATTCTCATTTCGGAAAGTACAAATAAGAAAGTCAGTTCAGAGATGTTTACTAGGGAACTTGATGCAGTGCGTGTGAAAGGGAAAAATGAACCTGTTAGAATTTATGAACTGATTGCGACAAAAAGCGGTGTCCTTTCGCATATAAAGGAATCATCCGAAATGTACGAGGCGGCATTTCAGCTTTATCTGAAACAGGACTGGAACAAAGCGATCAGTCTGTTTCAGGAGTCGAAGAAGGTGCGAGCCAAAAAGGACAAGGCGGTGGATCAGCTTGTGGAAAGATGTGAATACTATCTGAAAAATCCTCCTGGAGATGATTGGGACGGGGTTTTTACAAGGACTCACAAATAAGGCAGCTTTGTCTGCCGAATCCTTGCAAAGTTCTTTACATGAGATTTCGAATTCCAAACATAGTACTAATGTGTATACTGAAGGGAGAGTCTGCCTGATGAAAAAGTACCCGCTTATGCTGCTGTTGCTGGTGTTGCTTTCTGTCAACTGCGTGAATCAGAAAATTTATTTCCAAAAGGAGTTTCAGCCTGTATCTGCAGGAAAGATATATAAAAATAATTTCTTTCTGTTCGGGATCGGTCTGACAAGTAATGTTGATCTGTATAAAATGTGCGGAAATTCCACTCCTTTGATGGTTCATGAATATTATACTTGGGATGATGTTCTATGGCATTTTGTGTTAGGCGTTTATACCCCTAGAACTACGGAATACTGGTGTAAATGAGGACGATATGAAAAAAACAATTCTTCTATTATCCGTAATTTTCGGTGCCTGTGCCGAGATCAATTACAGGGTTGCAGAGTCTGGAGATTTTACAAAGACCAGTTACCCGATTGAAATTTCAGATGATAATGATTTTTATCTTTTAAGCGTGTTTCCTGCTGAAAAGAAAAACTATTCCAACAGAGTCTGCAGAGACTATACTTCAGGTAAATATTTTATGGATGGGGATTTGTACAACGGCAATCCATCCGGAATGGTTACTACAGGATATTCTGGAATCTCATCTCTTCTGAATGTTTTAAGACTTGGCCTCTGGACTACTAGGGAAGTGTATGCTTATTGTCCTCCTCCTCCGGTTCCTCCTCAGCCTCCTCGCAAATCTGACTGTGACTGTTCAGAAAAGAAAGAGGACAAGGTAAAAGATCCAGTAGCGGATCCGATCAAAGTACCTGAAGAAACAAAGGCTGAAACAGTAGAAACTCCAGAAGCAGAACCGGAAAAGAAATAGGCAGAAGTTATTCTGTTATACTTGAAAAGCAAACAGTGAATTCTTCCAAGAATTCACTGCCACAGGTAAATATGGAAAAAGAACGCTTTGTAAGAGTCTGGAAAAAACTCAATACCGAGGAAACGGAAAAGCATCTTCTTCTGATAGAAGATCTGTACGGCTCCTGCGGGAACTGTAAAAAACTCGGTCTGAATTACCTGAAGGATAAAACCTGTCCTTCCTGCGGGACTGAGTTTCTGTATTTGGCCACCAAGATGACGAACCTTGCAGATGTGATGAAAATACTGAAAAGACTGGAATCGGAAAATTCAAAACTGATCCTTCTGGAAAGAGAGGATTTTTACAGAGCGCAGGCCAAGGATGCTCTGAACGATCTGTTTAAGAAATAACGATCAGTCCGGGTTTTTTACTGCTGGTTTTAGAGCTGCTCCGGTTCCTGTACCCAAAGGATCGATTTTTTTATGGTGTCAAGAGAAAATTTTCGGTACAGAACTTTCGTGATTTCTCAAATTCGTTTCTGAGCAGTTTTTCTTCTTTTTTATCCAGACTTCGAAGAAGCCATCCTTCATATATTACAGCAGTTCCGGGCATAAAACCGAACTGACCTGAAAGATTATTTTCTCTGTCGTAAAAAAGAAATTCCTTTTCCGCTGCGGGAAGAGTATGCCAGGTGCTTCTCCATCCGGAACTGAAACGATTTCTCAGTGAGATTAGATTATCAATTACAATATTATCTGTTATTTTGCATTCGAATTTTTTGCCTGTTTCTCTGAGGATTGCAGAATGGACAGATTCCTTGGAAATTTTCTGAACAGAAGAACTGCATTCCAGCAAAAATACTGCAGTCAGAATACAGAGAATTACTGGTTTCATTAAATATCAGATTCCATGTAGTGACAGTCAGTTTTACGGTTGCGACAGACATAGTTTCAGACTGCAGTTTTAAAACAGAATGTCAACCCGAAAAATACTGTCTTTTCGGGATGATCTGATTTGCTTCAGCAGACAGGGGGTAAGAGCAGGAATCATAATATTCCTTAATGATTTCAGCAAAAATATCTTCCTGTTCTTCCGTGATGTCCGAATCCGGAAATTCGATTTGGAAAAAACGTTCCTTTGCATATACAGAAACGGCACCTGCCTGAAATAACTTTTTTATAAAAGCAGGGATTTTCAGAGGAACGGATTCCTTGTCTGTCGCGATTTCTTTCAGCGGAGATTCTGGATGAAATATTTCCCTGTTCAGACTGTATCGGACGATGTTCTTTGCGGGAAGTCTTTCTATTTCCATTTCCACATTCGGATAAACATAAAACAGTGAATCTTCGTCTGAATATTCCAGTGTGAATTTTTCCAGGAATCTTTCATCTTCAGCTGATATGGAAATCTCAATAGGATAGGAATACAGGGTGCGGATTTCATCTTTTTTTTCCATAAAACCTACACTGCAGGAATAACTTTCTTTTCTGTAATCCACTTCAATTTTGAATACGGAGCGGATTCCGACAGGACGGGAAGCAAGCTGAGATCTGATTTTTTTGACGGCTTTGTCCGTTATTTCCAGAGGAACGGGTTCAGATTTTTTCTTTCTGAACAGTTTTTCAAAAATCATGATTTTTGCAGTTTTCTTAGATGTTTCATCATTACAAGAGCCTTCTGATGATCCGGTTCTATTTCCAGAAGTTTGTTCAGTGTTTCCCTGCTCTTGTCGTATTCCTTTTTCTTGAAAAAGAGTTTTGCCAAGTAAAGGTAGGACGTTACATTTCCGGCTCTGAGTGATATGGATTTCAGAAATTCTCTTTCGGCCTTATTGTAATCTTCCATATTGAAATAACTGTATCCGAGTATCATATGTGAATCTGCGTTGAATGTCTTGAAACTGTTGTATTCTTCCAGATGTTCAATTGCTGATTTGTAGTCCTTCAGTTTTGCAGAATATTTTCCGAGCAGATACAGAACACTCATATCGGTAGGGAAAATTTCCTTTGCCTTGATGAGAGATTCACAGGCTTTTCCTACTTTCCCTTCTGCATAAAGTTTTTCTCCGAGGGATTTATAATCCTCAAATTCCTTCAGCTTTGGAGAGAGTCCCATCGCGATCAGTGTAATATCATCTGACTGATCTGTTCCCATACAGAAATTGTGGTATTCCTGAATGACTTTCTGAAGGCACTGTTTCGTGTCGAGCTGACCGTATTTTTTGATCAGGTCTGCCAAGTCTTCCAGCTGAAAAGGATCTCCTTCATCGGAAATCCCTTCCAAAAAACCGTCCGTGTAAACGAAAAGTTTATCTCCAGGATACAGTTTGAATCGGTAGTCTTTTATATGCTGACTGGCATCCTCAAACATTCCCAGAAAAGTACCCTCACCTTCCAGCTGAATGACTTCGTCAGTGGCACTTCTGTACAGCATCGGCCTAGGATGGCCTGCCAGACTGTAAACGACTTCATATTCAGAATTGATGACTGCATAAAAACAGGTAATATATCCCTGCTGTTTCACAAGTTCCAGCATCTCACGGTTGATGTTTGAAAAAATCTCTGCAGGACTGTCCAGTTTGTAATTTGTAAAAAGCAGTTTGGAGATCGCGGTAATGAATGCAGCAGGAACTCCATGTCCTGAAACGTCCGAAAGCATCAGGCCGATCTTATTTGAACCGAAATTAAAATAGTCGTAGTAGTCTCCGCTGACTTCCTGCATCGGCTGAAAATGAAAAGCAAATTGCAGACCTTTCCAGTCCGGTATGGACTGAGGGATAATCCCTCTTTGAATGTTTCTGGCCATCCTGAGATCTTTGGAAATGGCTTTCTGCTTGACCATCAGTTCATTTCTGAAATTGTTCAGGACTTCTACGGCAGCTTCCAGATCTCTGTTTTCATAGTAGAGTTTCTGGGACTTTTCTACCATTGCACCCAGATCAATATAGGTGAAATTGTCCGATTCATCGCCTGTTTTTGACATTACGAAACTGGGAGTATTTGTGATTTCTGAATCCGGTTTAAGATAGGTTTTGCCTAAAAGGATATTGCTCTCTTTCCAATAGACCTCAAATCGGGTCTCTATTCCTTTTTTGGTACAGATGAGATTCGGAGGAAACTGATTGGGACTGTAATTGATGCTGGTTTCTTTTGCAGCAATATTCCAGTCTTTCATTTGAAACAGTGCCATTACCCCGGCTACCATCCCGTGAAAATAATTCAGGTCGTACCATTTGACCGTCCTTCCTTCCAAAGGCGAAATTCTGAATTCGATTCTTTCCAAACTTTCAGAAGTTTCCATCACACAGATCAGATAGCGCACTTTTGACTGGAAAAGAATGGGAAGTCTGATGAAAAATTCGAGAATATTGATCTGGCTGTCATCTGAAGGAAGGAGACTGAATGCTTCTCTCATAACGTCATCTTTTCCAGCAGCAAAAAGTTCCTCGTACAATGGAATTTCCGACTGAATTGAGTTGATAATTTTTTCTTCCAGATCAACGGAAAGCCAGAAATTGCTGTCAATATTGATTTTTCCCAGCATAAAAAAACCGAATTCTTTTTCTAAAACGGATTGGACTTTTGGAAAGGATGAACTATGTTTGGCAGATGCAATCAGCCTCTGAACTCTTTTTACAGAGGATTCAGGGAGTATGAGAGCAGTTCCTTCAGTATTGGCATCAAAATCAAACATAGACAAAAAGTATGCTCAAGTATATATTCAAAGCTGAGAATTACAAGTATTTTTTAAGTCTTTTTTCAGTTTCCTCTGCAATTATTATTTACTATATTTTAAATCTTTTTTGGACTGCCTATCTGACCTGTCCAAACAGAGATTTTCTTTCCTGGGACGGAGACCTGAGATTTATTTCTGCACTGGGACTTCTGGATTCATTTAGAAATCTGAATTTCGGTGATTTTGTATTCAAAATATTGGACACCCCCACTTGGCCGGTTCTGCGCAATCTGATTCAGGCTGCCGTTTTGGGCATCTGGGGACTGAATACTGATTATGACAGTCTCATCACTGTTGTACAGTTTGGACTCATGATCTTTTGTGTGCTCCTGATTCTCTGGAAGGATTTTCATTTTGCAGGTCTTCTCTTTTCGGTTCTTCTTTTCTTTTCACTGCTGTCTGCATCAGATTTTATCATCTATATTTTTTCACCGATGCTTGAAATTCAGGGTGCACTGTTTTTTCTTCTGAGTGTTCATTTTTCCTATATATGTGTCAGAAGGAAAAGCCCGTCGCATTCAGAACTGCTGAAGGCGGGAATCAGTATTTTTCTTCTGCTGCAGACAAAATATCCTTACGGGTATATGTTTCTGTTCTGTCTTTTCCTGTTTCTCTTTTTCAGTGAGACATCATATTCTGCATTCTTCTTCATCAGATATCTGCTTTACTCTCTGTACAGAAAAAGCGGATTATTCTCATTCTCTGCTGTTCTTCTGATTCTGTTCCTTTTATCCAAAGGACATATTTCATCCAGACTCTCAAAGAATATTTTTTATGTACTTCTGATTTCAGGCACTGCTGACTTTGTTCTGTATATTATCAGGGAAAAAGCTTCTCTTTTCAATCTGGGATATGAAAAAATAATAAATATTTTTAAATATCTTTTTCTTCCTTCTGTCTTATGGGTGATTTCTCATCCGGACAGACTCGGAAGTTCTGCAGGCACCATATCCCATGTGCAGATGGAAGGTTACGGAGTAGGAGAGGCAGTAGAGAAGAATCTGGATTATTATCTGTACTTTTTCAAGACTGTATTTTTTTCCTTTTGGGACAGACCGTATTCCATAATCATTTCAGGGACATTCCTTTTTGCACTGACCTTGTTTTTATTTCTGGCATTTCGAAAAGGGTTCAGGCATGTCAGTCGGTTTCAATACTTTTTCTTTTTCCTTTTTGCCGGAATTCTTGGACTGAGTGTTCTGACTCCAAATCATCAGAAAAGGCATATCCTTCACCTTCTTCCTCTTTGGCCGTTCATTGCTCTTTACGGTTTCAGGGACGCATGTTTTATAATTATAAAATACATATCTGCTCTAATAACAAGAACTGAAGAACTGAAGTTCTTTTCCTATATTCTTCAAAGCAATGCAAGGAAATATTCTGTTCTTCTTTTTCAGACCGTCTGTCTGGGCACTGCTCTTTTCTTTATGCACGATCAGATGACGAAAATTCCTCTCCGTCTTCAGAATGTAAATTTATGTTTTTCAGGAAAGCAGAATATCTATGAGACTCCCAGAGAGCTGAAGACATTGGCTGCAGATCTGGTCAGGGAAAATACGGTTTTTCTGAGTACTGTAGAGGATTGGCACTACAACAAGCCGGATACGGAACTTGTCATCAGAATTCTGACCTTTAAAAACAGAGTGAAACTCTCTTTTCGTGCAGAAGATTTTCAAAAGAAAAAGAATGCATTCAGTCAAATTCTGATCGGGGGAAAAAACTGTGATGTTTCCGCTGAATCACTGCAGAAACTTGCAGGCACAGAGCTTGTTTTGACGCAGAAAAAATCGGGCAAGTTCAGCTGTGCGGCTGTCTATAAAAGAAAATCTCAGTAATCAGCATTTGCAGACTGTACCGAATCAATCAGACTGCATTTCTGCAGATATTTGTATGCAGGCAGATCCTTTGGATTTCTTTCCAGAATTTCTTCAAACAGAAGTTTTGCATTGTGGGGATTGCCTGTCAGAAAGTCATGAATTCCTTTTTCAAACATAATCTGTGATTCAATTTTCTTTTCGCGGACGTCTGCATCGTCTGCTTCATATATCTCGAATACAGTTGCCGGGTCCTTCTTGCCTTTGACTTCCACTTTTCCCAGAAAGCGCAGAGCGAACTGAGAAGTGTCCGGCAGTGCTGTCAGTGTCTGCTCGCTGATAATGATGTTTGCTCCGTACACCTTTGTGATTCCTTCAATCCTTGATGCCAGGTTCACTGCATCGCTGATAACTGTGCCTTCCATTCTGTCCGAATCACCGACTGTTCCGAGCATCAGGCTGCCTGTATGGATTCCGATTCCTACCTGGATCAGTTCTTTATGTTCCTGCAGACGTCTGATGTTGAATTCCTTCAGTCCTTTCTGCATTTCTATGCCTGCGTTGATTGCATCTTCCGGTGAGTCAGGAAAAAGAGCCATGATTGCATCCCCGATAAACTTATCCACGAACCCCCTGTTTTTTTTGATGATCGGATTCATTACTGCCAGATAGGAATTTACGAAATCAAAGTTTTCTTCAGGAGTCATATTCTCGGAGATATTGGTAAATGAACGGATATCGGAGAATAGGATCGTCATTTCCTTTTTCACCTGATCACCCGGGGTGACATCCATAATATTGTTCTTCTGCAGATAACTCAGGAATTCTTTAGGAACAAATCTGCTGTATGCATGGTTTGTCTTCTGAAGATCCTCTGTAAGCAGTTCCACATTCAGAAATGCTTTTGAAAAACGGACAGATAGAATGAAAGCCTGAGTGAATATGAAAGCAAAAAAACCGTAAGGAGAAAGATATGTTGTATTTATAATGAAATTTCCATATAAAATATCGTTCACTGTGGTCAGAAGAAGCATAATGAATCCTATGAGAGCGAGAATCCCTCCCTCTCTTTTTCTGATGCTTGCCCGTGTCAGCTGTATGAATCCGTAAATCAGGAAAATGACAGTGAAGATCTGGAAAGGGATGGGAGTGCTCGAGAAAAATTTTGCTGTGCCGAAAATTACAAAAAGACAGAAAACAGAGGAACCTAAAATTGCGATCTGCGTGGCTCTTCTTTTAAATTCGTACGGATACAGTGAATGAAGAAATGAGGCAAATACAGGTGTGGCCAGATAGAAGCTCAAATATTCAATTCGGAGCCAGAAATCCCAGCCCAGAAAAGGAAACACTACGAAAAAGATCCGTTCTCCGGTGGTCAGAAGCCGGAAGAGCATAATGAAGCAGAAGATTCCTAAAAGCAGAGTGGACTTGTCCTTTCTTCTGAGAGAAAACAGACCGAAATGATAGATCCCCATAATCAGAAGACTTCCAGTTAAAAACAGATCAAATCCGAATCTTTTTTCTCTGAACAGGATCAGGTTTTCCAGTCTGCCGATTTTGAGGCTTTCCCAAAACCCGCCTTTGAAATGATGATAATTGGAGACTTCTATGATGATTTCATTTTCTTCTTTTACGTTGGACAGAAAAACTGTGTTGGGTTTGAATTCCGGAACAGACTCAGCCTTGGTTTTCGCCACTTTCCCATTCCACCAGATTTTTTCACCGTTGAACCAGATGGAGTAAGATGTGGCCATATCCAGTGCTTTCAGAGCAAATGGGGTGTCTGTTTTTTTTACTTTGAATTTGAGACGGTAGCTGGCAAACCCCTGACCGGAAAGTTTTTCTTTTCCGATTTCTGTTCCGTTCCAGGCATCGGGAACATTGATCAGTATTTTGGAAAGAGTTTCCGGATTTTTTTTCTCAGAAGCGATCAGCTCATTCCAGTAAAATTCCCATTCCCCATCCAGGTTGACGATTTCAGTATCAAAATTGACTGAACTGAGGTCAAGGAAGCCTGCCTTTGCTTTTTCTCCAGGTTTATTCTCAGCTGACAGAGAATTGAAGGAAAACAGCAGTAGAAAAAGGAAAGTTTTTTTCGTCCAGACTGATTTTTGCAGCTTTTTGAAACAGTTCAACAAGAGTAACATAATAAGATTTACAAACTATTCCTCTCAGGACAGATTTCAGCAAGCTTTTTCTTGGGTTTACGCCATTTCCCAAACCATTTTCAGTACTTTTTCTGTTTTGCCACCGTTCCAGCGAACTGTTCATACGGTGCGGAAATGAGCAAGGAAAGGCAGTCTGAAACGGAAATATCAGGTGCCCGAAAAAGACCCCTAATAGCTGAAGCTTCTTCCGCAGACGGTTCCTGAAGCAAGAGAGGATGT
>DAORDI010000086.1:0-18927 GCA_035345895.1 Leptospiraceae bacterium | reverse complement strand
GGCCAATGCTGTACAATTAACAGTAGACGTTCAAAGATGTTATGAGGAATGATGCCTCGATACAATTTTCACCGCCGGTCACCGAGTGAAAAACCCAATATTTTCAGGGTTTTTCTTATCGAGGTGGGCGGTGAAAATCACTCGGCAACCGTCTTTCCTGAATAAAGAACCTTAATTTGACAGCATTGGTCGGCAGGCTTTCCTGCCAAAAGTGCCCCCCCCCCGCATAAGGTGAGTTACTCAGAGAATCCTGCTGCAAAAAAGATTTTTTTCCTTTTCAATGCAGGTGTTTATGAATTATTGCAGTCATGAAAGAAATTCTGATGCCCGTATCAAGCGAAGACTTTGATCCTTCTGAAGCATCCATCGCCTGGAAGATTTTGAAACAGAACGGGATCAATGTACGATTTTCATCCGAAGACGGAAAACCTGGCAATCCTGACCATCGTATGATGACTGGAGAAGGACTTGGAATCTGGAAAAAAATCCTTATGGCAAGAAAGGATGCTGTGGATGCCTGCAGAGAAATGATGGAAAGTCAGGGATTTCAAAAACCGATTCTTCATTCAGAGATCAATGTAAATGATTTTCATGGCATTATGCTTCATGGCGGTCATGCTCCTGGAATTAAAAAATACCTCGAATCAGAAACACTTCATAGAAAAATCGCTGACTTTATGGAAGCCGATAAACCGATTGGAGCTATCTGTCATGGAGTTCTTCTTGCTGCCAGAAGTCTGAATAAAGAAGGGAAATCTATTCTCTTCGGCAAAAAATGCACCTGTCTTCTGAAATCACAGGAGACTGCAGCACACAATCTAACCCGACTCTGGCTTGGTTCGTACTACAGAACCTACCCAGGAACAACGACACAGGAAGAAGTGATTTCTTTTTTAAAAAGCAAGGATGACTTCGAAGAAGGTCCGATGCCTATATTCAGAGATTCAATGAAAAAACTTGAGTATGGATTCACTGTTCAGGACGGGAATCTGCTGACTGCCCGCTGGCCTGGAGATGCATACTGTTACTCAATTCGGTATTTATCTATGCTGGACTGATTAAAAAATTCTTGACGTACAGTGCCTATTTGAAATTTTAGTCTTAATTCTATTAAATGAGGTCATGAAATGGAAAAGGAAATTAAGGATGCCCTGAACTTTGTAATTGGAGCAGCTTCCAGTGTAAAAACTGAATCTGAAAAGGTTCTTGGACAAATAGAAGCCAAACTGAGAGAACTCTCTGAAAAAGGTGCTCAGGACAACAGTGAAGTAGCGATGAATCTTCGCAAATACACTGAAGAAGCTTTCCGCGAAATTGACAAACTTCTTACAGAAGCAAGAACTAGATTCGAAGAAGTTAAAGAAAAAGCAAAAGGAATAATTCCTCCTCAGCAATAAGGAAACAGTCAACCTTAACGTGATTTAAAAAACAAGGGGACAGAGAAATTCTGGTTCGATTTCTGTCGAATGGGCAAACCTCCCCTTATTTTAAAAATAGACTCTTCAATGTATTAAAAAGGTCTTCCTCTTCAGCTATTCCCAGCAAAGTACAGATCTCTTCAAAGGAATTCCCTTCCGATTCTTTTTTCCAAAACGCTTCAAATGACGTAATAAAAATCAGTGATGCTTTTCCGGATTCAATCTTTCTGAACAGAAGACTTTGGATCAGTTCAGGATGCTTTTGAACGGCAGAGGAAAAATCAAGACCGCAGTCTTCAAAAAATCTTTCCAATGCCGGAAGAAAAACTGGATCTCCTGCAAACAAAGAATACTCATAAAATGTGAGATTCAATCTGCATAAAAATTTTTCCCAAATTTCTGAGTTTTTGCCTTCCTTGTTTCTGCAGTCATATCCTTGGCATATGGAAGCACCGTAAAACGATACATTCTGACTCCTGGGATTATGTGATGCATATGGATGCACCAGGCAGCCGATCTTCCGATGTCCAGAATCAATAAATCCTAAAAAGGGACAATTATATGTCGTAGGGTCATTTCGTTCAATTTTCTCTTCAATAAATTCTCTTTTCTTTCTGAAATCGGAAAGAGTCCAGATTTTTGAAAAATCTGCTGTCTGCCTGAATTCTTCAGTCCTTTCACAGAACAGTTCGAAAAGATCCTTCCTATTAAGCTTCAGATTGAAACTCCCGCAGCAGGATCCGCAGGAAAAAAAAGAATCCGGCTGACATAAACTCATGAACTGAGAATTGCGGAATAATTGTATAAATTTTCAAGTTCCAGTCTGACCGAATTGCTGTCCCCGGTGATTTTCAGACCGATAAGTTCCACATAGATATTTGTGGTCTTATGATAAAAAATGACTTTTTCCTTCATTTCCGAAGCCTGCTCAGGATTAAAATCCTGAAGAACGCTCAGATATTTAGGCTCTGTTCCGGAAAAACTGAAATACTCATGTGAGTTTGGAGGGATGTAGCAGAGCTGAGTCTCCTCAAATTCTCTAAGTTCCAATAATATGTTTTCAAAATAGTATTGAAAAGTTACTAAATATCCCTGGATAAATTCCGCTTCAAGCTGACCCTTCTGGAGTTTGTCAATCCAATCCACAATCTTATTGATCATATCCCTATGTGTATACAGAATATCCATCATAGAACCCATAACCATTGAGATTTCAAGTTTCTTGAAATCCCACATAGCCGCATAGATGAGTTCCCACCATTTTCGAATTCCAATCTCCTGATTTTCGGGAATGGAAATTTTCCCAAGTGACTGCCTGGAATGATCGCTGAAGATAATGGCTCCAGTCATTTTAGAAAAGTCTTCAAATGCCTTTGCAAGAAGTTTAAGAAGAACCAAAGCATCGGATCCTGACTTGTCCTCCGATACAAATTTCATAAATGACTTTGCAATAGGCATCGGGTAAGCATACTGAATCATATCAAAACTGGAAGCTTTGCTTCTTGATTCAGAACCTTTGGGAGACATCAGAAGTGCAGGAGAGCCGTGAAGTGTATAATTTGCCCAAGTCAGATCCCAGGATTCATAATTTCTTCTGGCAAATTCTCTGGCAAAGTACAATGCCTCACCGACAGATTTGTGCTGAAACAGAGTCTGATAAAATCGAATCGTAAAATCGAGAGTTCTTTCGTTGTCTGCGATCTCCCAGTTTGTTCCTACAAAACATTTAATGCCTGAAAGGAGGAATGAACCGGCAAAATAACTCATAATCGACGGACTGCTTTCTGCAGATCTGGATGACTGACAGGAATTGCTGAATACCAGACTGGCGGACGTGCCGCTGTTACTGATTTCCCTCGCTTTCAGAACCTTTCCGTCAGACAGAAGCCAGCCGTTTTCCAATGCATCTTCGGAAAAGAAGAGATGGCCTGCATAATGTATAATATTTTTCCCTTTAATCATCGAAAGAAGTTTAAGTTTGGTAATCTGTCTTCCTGCCACGAACTGCAGTTCAAGATTATTGGAGGAGATTTTTTCGCGGAGCACTTGAAACAGTGTCTCCCCTTCCTTCTGTGCCCATTCCAGATCTTCCGTAGGATCTGCGATAATGAGCATTTTCATTTTTTTAGTTCCTTCTTCCTTGAACTGCCTTGCTGCCCCTTTTACAGTCCTGCCGATGAAAAATTTATCAGCTAGAAATTCTCTTCCGTCATAAAGGAGTTCCCACGGAATGTCCTTCAGGCCCTGATCAATATTGAAATGCAGAAATCTGTCCGTAGAAGAACGAATTTTATTTGCGATTTCAGAAGGGAAAAACTGATCAAAAAATGTTTCTCCAATTGCTTTCAAATCCCTGAGGATATCAGGTTTTACTTCTGTGCGGATAACCGATGCGGTGAGGAATGTCCTGGAAATTCTGGACACGGACTCCACTTCCCGTAAAAACTCCATAATCAAATCAGTATCCATCTTGGAATGGATATGCGACTCAGGACCGATGGAGTTCGAATCCAGAAAATTGAATATGTTTACGTTTCCTACTCTGTCAATGATGAGGTTCAGCATTTGCAGAGTTTAATCTATTCTGCGAGTATAGTCAAGTCAACAGATTTTGTACCTTTTGCACCTATGAATTCCAAATTGTATTTCCCCTGCTTGAGTCCGGAAAAGGAAACTGCTTTAGATTGGGAAATTTTTTCTGAATAGATGAACCGGTTGTTTTTCTTCAGGTTTACCTGACTGTATACAAGACTTCCTGCCCCGTCAAAATTGATGCAGAGATAAGCTTCATCGGAACTCTCTTTGATCAGCTGATATGTAATCTGAGTTCCGTCGGCATCCGCATAAAGATTGACTGCCTGGAGGTCCTGCTTTTCCGGTGACCGCATTGCAGGAAGAAAGACTGTTTCAGCCTTAAACACTGACTCAACGGCTGAGTTGATGAATCTGACTCCCTCTTTTACGATTCGAATTACTACAGACTCAGATTTTTCTGAACTGGAGTTCAGATTCATATTTACATAGTTTTTGAGGTATTCAGGGACTTTGTATTTGGGTTCCATTGCCATGAGTTTTTCGGCCTTCGCAATATCGAGTTCGACCGCAGAATCTCCAATAAAATCACTGAACAGAGATTTTTCCTGAAAACCTTTTATGGCGAACCAGATAGATTCTTCTGCCGCAAAAAGCTTTTGTTCATTTTCAGAACTCATTTCTGCATTCTCTTCCAAGCCGGAAGTTTGGAGTTTTTCATGGTCATCGTTCAGTTTCATAAGATCCTCACGCTACATATTAAGACAGAAAAGTTTAGAATTATATTTCATTGCTCGAAATTTTTTTTTGAATTTTTTCCAAAACTCTCTGAATTGAAATACTCACACCGCCTTCCGGAATCTGCAAAAAAGAAGTAATCATCTTGTGCGGTGTCTTTGTAATAAAATGACCTTTATGGCGTCTTTCCAGAAGCTTCCGTCTCTGTTCATACTTTTTATCAATATTCTGCTGAATCTTGTCAATCTGAGGGAGATTGTCCTCAAACTCCTTGTACCCCTGTTTTTTCTGGATTTCTCTCAAATTCAGTATGCTGTTGTACAAGGATGTAATCTTATCTTCCAGCTCAATGGATTCCAGTTCCTTGTCCGATAGAAAATCACGGATTTCCATAATCTTGCTTAAAATATACTCTTTGCTGTAATTATTTTTTTCCTGGATATACTTAATTTCGTCCTCTTCCAGATTCAGATAATAAATATAGGCAAGTTTAAAAATGACTCTATTTTCAATTTTAATGTCAGAAAGTATGCGGTAAAACCCTTCAGTCTCCTTGGCGGCAATCTGCTTTTCTGTCTGCAGTCTGTCCGGCTCATTTTCAAGGACGGAATACTCTTCCCCGTCAGAATTGATTTTCCGATTGGATACAGTCTTCAGCTCCTTCTGATTTCTCTTCCAGTCGATGAGCATATTTCTCAGGACTGTAAAAAGCCAAGTCTTAAAGGTGGACTTGCCCTGAAATGACTGAAATTTCTTTCCTGTCTTCAGGCGCTCGAAAGCATAGATAAAAAAATCTCCAGCCTCATCTTCTGAAAGATGAAAAACTTTGATTGGAAAATTATAGATATCCTCAGAAAATCTCTCAAAAAAAAGACGCAGAGAGTCTTCATTTCCTGCAGCACATTTTGATACAAGTTCTAAGGTATCATCGGAGGAAAAATCTTTCAATAACTTTCTTCCTCATCCAGACTGTAATGCAGATCTTCTTCAAAATCCTCCTCCGAGTTGTGCAGACCTGCTATCTGATGCAGATGAAGTTTATAGGCAAACAATCCTGCTATGATGAGAATGTTCAGAAAAAGAAGAGGAAATTTCATCTCATGATAAGCACCATACACAGAAAGACATGCCGCAATCAATGTAATTGAAACCCCGGCAAGAATAGGAATTTCCTGTTTGGCAAATCTGGTCAGAAAATGCTCTCTTCCGAATCCTGATTTTAACAGATTGGCAAGAGGTTTCATAGAAAAAAACAGAACCCCAGGAAGAAGAAATGAATGGAATATATAGTTTGCGGCTTCGTGAGAATAATGGGACTCACTGAAAATGCCTCCTATGATCGACCAGAGATAAGAAACTGCAGACACACTGAAAAAACTGATGAGACCCATCTGCAGACTTCCGTTGGACTCGATCACTCCTATAAGCTCTCTAGGAATGATTTTCTTCATATCAATCAGTTCAGAACGGCTGAAGCTTTCCCTTTCGGAATCGCTGAACAGAAGATAATAGTAGGCACAGAGGGGCAGTACAGCCAAAGACAGCAGATAAAAAAACAGGAAAAGCAAGAACTCCATACTGACTCCTTTTTAATGCCTGAAATGACGAATTCCGGTAAACACCATAATTAGACCGTGTTCATCGGCAGCCTGAATGACTTCCTCATCCCTGATTGATCCGCCCGGCTGAATGATTGCCTTTGCTCCTACTTTCGCAACCGCATCGATACCGTCCCGAAAAGGAAAAAATGCATCACTTCCTACATAGCTGCCTACAACGGAAAGCATGGATTTCTGGGCTTTCAGTGCACCCAGTTCAACTGAATCGACCCGGGACATCTGACCAGCACCGATTCCTAAAGTAGAATTCATATCCGTGTAGACAATTGCATTTGACTTAATGAATTTGACGACATTCCATGCAAAAAGGAGACCTTCCATATCTTCCTCGGAAGGTTTTTTCTTTGTGACTACTTTCAGATTTTCTTTCTTTATACTCTCAAAATCCATATCCTGAAGCAGAATTCCATGGTGAATAGGACGAAGATCCATTTCATTCAAAGCTTCCTTGTAATTTGGAATTTCTATCAGTCTGATATTCTGCTTTTTCGCAAAAAACTCTCTGGCTTCCGAAGTGAATTTCTTAGCAAGAACACCCTCTACAAAGTTTTCAGTAATCGCATTTGCCAGATCTTTTCCGACTTCTCCATTGATACCAATGATTCCGCCGAAAGCAGAAATCGGATCTGTTCTTCTTGCCAGAAGAAATGAATCAAGAGGATTTTCTGCAGAAGCAATACCGCAGGGATTGAGATGCTTAATGATGGAGACTGCATTTTCAGGAAGAAGTGATGCAATATGGAAAGCTGCATCAAAGTCCAGCATATTATTGAAGGAAAGTTCTTTGCCCTGGAGCGGTGTAAACTCATTTTTGATCAGGACCGGTTCATAGAAAGCTGCTTTCTGATGAGGATTCTCACCATATCTCAGCCCTTGTTTTTTCTTATAAGTCAATGTCAGTTTTTCCGGGAATTTGTCTGATTTCAGATCATTCAGATAATTTGCAATTGTTGCATCATAGGATGCGGTCACCGAGTAAACCTTTCTGGCAAGCTCAAATGAGATTTCTCTGGAAACTTTTCCGTCATTTTTTTCCATTTCAGACTGAATCAGCTGATAGTCAGAAATTTCAGTGACAACAACAGTATGCTTATTATTCTTTGCGCCGCTTCTGAGCATGGAAGGTCCGCCGATATCGATATTCTCAATCGCTTGTTCCAAAGTCACTCCCGCCTTGCTGACAGTTTCAGCAAAAGGGTACAGGTTCACGACCACCAGATCAATAGAAGGAATTCCGTGCTTTTCTGCCTCAGATTTATGAAGAGGATTGTCCAAATCGGCCAAAAGGCCTCCGTGAATCTTAGGATGAAGGGTCTTTACTCTTCCTTCCAGCATTTCAGGAAAACCGGTATACTGATCCACAGCTATCGCTGGAATTCCTCCGTCCTTCAGTGCTTTCAGGGTTCCTCCGGTAGAGAGAATCTCCACTTTTCTGGAATTCAGAAATTTGGCAAACTCCAAGAGACCTGTTTTGTCACTTACTGAAATCAATGCCCTTTTTATCTGTATCATACTCATAAAATTGTAATCCTTCTTCCTTCTATCTGAATTCTATCTTCAATAAAATACTGCACTGACAAGGGCAGGATTTTATGTTCTTCTTTATGTATAACTTCTGTCAAATCAGTTTCTGACATTCCATTCTTTATTTTTACCGCAGACTGAAGGATGATCGGCCCGCCGTCTACTGTATTATCGACAAAATGAGTCGTACACCCTGAAATTTGCGAACCATAAGAATATGCCTTATGGATTGAATTGATTCCGGGAAATGCAGGCAGGAGTGACGGGTGAATATTGATAATTCTGTGAACGTATTCATTTACTATAAATTCTGGAAGTATCTTCATATAACCCGCAGTGACAATGAGATCCGGGTCGTACTGCCGGATTTTACGCAAAAGGTCACGGTTATAGCCCTCTCTGTCCTCCTTTCGGTACGGTATGCAGACAGAATCTATCTTGAAGGAAAGAGCAAGCAGGAGAGAATTACTCTCCGGGTTGTCAGATATGAGAGCAGATATTTCTGCCTTCAGCTTTTTCTTGCGAATATGCTCTCGGATTGCGGCGAAATTGCTTCCCATTCCGGAAGCCAGTACTAGGATCTTTTTTTTCATCAGAGTTGGAAAATTTCTATACTCAGAAAATACAAAATTTTAGTACTACTTAAAGTGGCTTAGTTTTTTTGTCGAATGTAATTTTCTAGAGGTATTTTATGGCACTGCACAGCACCGGTGGCGGCTACAATTCTTACAAAACCAATGAAGTTTCCACTTCCAGTCCGATCAGACTGGTCATTATGCTTTATGAAGGAGCAATTCGGTTCCTGAATATCGCTTTGGACAATATCCATGACCAGAAGAAATATGATGTTGTGAATACAAATATCATCAAGGCTCAGGAAATCATCAATGAACTGATGACAACCCTCAATATGGATGAAGGAGGAAAAATCGCAAGCGACCTTCTCGGCATCTATGTATTTATGAAAAAAAACCTTATAGAAGCAAATATTGAAAAAAGCGGTCAGAAAATCCGTGAAACCATCAAACTGCTGAATAATCTGAAGACCGGCTGGGAAGAAATTGAGAAAAAACAGGATTCATCTCCGGATCTCCCAAAAGCAGGAGGACTTTCCATCCAAAGCTGAAAATGCACAGACTGATCGAAAGGAAATGGAAACTTCTGCATCTGTTGAAAAAGGATGCAGACTCCATTTTGAAAGGCCCGACAGTAAAACCGGAAAAAATTCTTTCTTTGACAGTCCGAATGGAAAGAGCTTCCCTGCTTATCGAAAAAATAGACAGACAACTGATCAGATCAAAAATGCCCTTTCCCCAAGATATGATTGATTTTACAGAATCCATTCTTCTGCTCCAGGAAAAAATTCAGGATGCCTTTTGCAATGAACTGGAATACCTGAGAAATGAACTGAACCAGATTTCAGTCAGGAATCAGCTTAGAAAACATATCCAAGACTGGAAAAAAAAATGAACAATTTTCAAAACGCACTTACATTTTTCGGTCTGGAAGAAAACTTTACAAGAGATGAACTCCAGAGAAAATTTCATTTTCTTGCGTTGAGATATCATCCTGACAAGGGCGAATTCACCTCAGACGTAGTCTTCATTCAGCTTCTCGAATGCAGACAGATTCTGGAAGAACATCTCACAATGCAGGCAGAAGCAGAACATGAAGCAAGACTTTCGGAAACAGAAAATTCCGACAAGGAGCCTGAGCATTCCCATAATGATTTTTACTTCTATAAAACTGCAAAAAAAATAGAAAATGATGCAATTCTCACCTACTTCAAATCCAGAAAGAACAAACTCAGAATGGAACTGGATGCAGAAAAAAATCCTGAACTGATGGAACTCAGAACAAAACTGGAAAGAGCCAAACAGCTTTATTCCGAGCTTATGGAACGGTTCCCTGACTCAATGTGGATTCAGGATGCAAAAAACTCTCTCACAAGCCTGGAAGTCTGGTGGAAATGACAGTAAGAATTCGGGGGTTTGGAGCAAGGAGTTCAGAGTTCGGGCAATTCAAGTCTTTGCATTGAAGTTGTCGGTAAATTGTCACCCTGAGCGTCGAAGGGCGACCTAATCCAGCAGAGTCATGGATTCGACAAGCTCGCTTACGCTACCATGACAAATTTTCTAAATTACCGACAGTGTGTCCAGAAACAAAAAACAGTTACTTGGACAGATAATGCTGAGTGACTGATTTTTCTATCAGTAAAAATTCTTCCTGACCGAAAGCTTTCAGGAGCTGGTCCATGATGATTTTATTCTTTAATGATGAAGGGTATATTTCATAATTAAACTCTTCCTGACCGCTCTTTCCCGGTGTACAGGAAAACTCAAAGACCGACTTTGCACTGTTCAGCCTTAGCCAGTACTGTGCCCCGTTTTTTGCAGAAAACCAGACAGTCTTCATCATTCTCTCCAGCTTCCAGTGAAATGGAACCAAGCAGGAGTTCAATTGAAAAAAATGAGGGGACGGTCTATGAATTCATAGAGTATTTCGCATAATAAAAGGAATGATTCAATTTAACTTCTTGAACGCGAAGGTCATACATTCAACAGTTTAGATTCGACTATTTAAAAAAAAATTGATCAATGTGTGAAGGGAAAATAAAACCAGCTCCCGACAGGAGCTGGTAAAAAGGGTTTCTGAAACAGAAATCAATCGTCAGGAAAATTAGAGAGCTTAGTCAATCCTGTATCGCCAAATTTCTGTGCCGCTGCTGCTTGAACAGTCTTGAAGCTGGCCAAAGGACCTTCACCGCAAGCAGGGATATTTCCTGATGTTAAAGTAACACCGTTTGCAGTTCCCAGACCAGATGCTAAAATAGTCTTAGCATATGTCCTTGTTGAAGAAGTTCCTCCATATACACATAATGCCAGCAGCTGAGTAGCACCGCCATCTCCTGCAGAAGCTCTCAAAACCGGCATTTTAGTAACGCCCAAAGCAGGTGAAACTGAATAACTTGCTCTGAGAGAAGCATTACAAGCTTGAGTATCACCATTTGTATCGCCTGGGACTAATGCAGAGTTGTTTACCTCAGATGTGTTGCTGTTATCCACTGTAAAGCCTGTCAAAGAAATAGTTCCCGTAGCATTGCTGTAACCTCTGATAGCTGCATAAGCTGCAGCAGCTTTCCCATTGTTGGAGAAAGAATATGCGATCTCGTAAGCTGGAGTCAGAGCTTTTCTCATATTGATTGTAGCTATACCGTTGGATATAGACTGAGGCATTTCGGAAGTAGGTCCTACATTCAAACCAATTCCATCACAGGAATCAACTTGAGTGATATTGAGGTTCGAACCTTTGTAGAAGTTAGTATCCGTAGTACTGGTTGTAGGATAGGCAGTTGCTCCTTCTTTCACTGGCATCAAAACACCAAATCCTAAAGTGACTAAACTTCCAAATTTTGGATAAGCATAGTACGGAAGAATCTGAGTAGTGGTATCTATTGAACTCAGGGCAGCATTTGTCTTCGTATTGTTTCGGTATCCCGCAATAGCCACACTGTCTGTTGACGGAAGAAAGTTCGCAGCAGGAAGTCCTTTGAACAGATATCTTCTCATAGACTCAGGAAAATCACCATTTGGCTGAGCACATTCTTTTGTTGTCAGGATAGTTGTGAGCACGGAAGCCTGTCCGGAAATATCAGCAGATCTGCTGGCAGTAGTCAGAGATCCGAAACTGCAACTTGCTCTTGGAATGTTGGCACAAAGCAGAGAAGCCGTTCCATTTGCAAGGTTTGGAATTCCCAAAGACGAAGCCAAAGTTGCAGTTGATGCAACGCAAGTTGTAGCAAAAGTACCAAATGTGTTACAGTTTGTTGGATTCGGAGTTCCAGTTACCAATGCAGTACCTGCAAGCGAAACAGCTGTAGCACCTACACCTGTAGGAAAGGATGCACTCGCATTCGTAGTATCCGAAACTGCCAAATAACCAGTAAACTTGAAGTAGTCATAGAAGGTTTTTGTATAAGCCAAGGCTGCGTTTCTAAGAGTCAAAGTCCAAGTAGTTCCGTCCGCTGAGTTTGTAAAAAATGCATCATACTTTAAGTTATACGGAACTGATGCATAGGTAGTATATCCTAAATCAGTGATTTTTTTACCTGATGCAGCCTCAAACTGAGTCTGTCCAAATGTTGTAACGCTCCCGGTATTGACAGCAGCATTTGTATAAATGGCAGACAATGAACCGCCATTCGTAACAGCCATTGTCACGATACCTCCATAGTATAAGCCAGTATGATTTACACTTAAGGCACAACTGCCAGTTGCTGCTCTTTGCACCTGTTGTGCCATCAGAAGGATCTTAGCTCCACCGTCGTTTCCGTCTGAAGACTTACTGCAGTTCGCAACGAGGCCTGCAGCGAGTGCCATAGATATCGTTATTTTT
Organism: Leptospiraceae bacterium; assembly: GCA_035345895.1. Taxonomy (GTDB): domain Bacteria; phylum Spirochaetota; class Leptospiria; order Leptospirales; family Leptospiraceae; genus DAORDI01. Next base: position 6,701 of record DAORDI010000086.1, on the reverse strand, counting down.
GAAATATATTTCATTCGTTATTCTCCTTTTTAGAGTTCGTGTTTGTAACCGACACGGTAGTAATTACCTGCAACGGATACTGGGTATACTGGATATGCACTCAGTGCTCTGATACCGCCAGCAGAGTGATTCTTTCCTGTTACTTGCTGTGCTGAGATAAGTGTCTCAAGTTCTACAAAGAGAAATCCTTTCTCAGAAATTTTTGTTTGAGCTCCTACAAGGTAGTTAAAGCCCACACCTGCTCCGGAGAAAGTAACGTCCTCATAACGAGCTGCGGGTCTCAAAGCATCCCCTGCTGCCGGAAGAGATTTTGCCAATCCGCCTGTTGCACCGTCAAGAGCTTCCCCATCGTTTGTACCTTTCAGGTTCCAAGAAGCACGGAAATAGTGAAGACCTGGAGCAATATAAAATGCAGAACTCTTGCCAAGGTTTAATTTTATACCGAAATAAACAGGAACAACCATTGAACGGAAATTCCAATATACATCATACCAGTTATAACCTGCAAAAGAGGAAGTTGTGTGGCCACCTGAAATCTTAGTTGTATAGTTGAATCCAATACGGAAAAATAAGTTCTCTCCAACATCTTTTTCTGTCCCAAGTGTCAGACCGCCGCCTACCATTGATCCGCCAGCCTTGGTATGGAATGCTCCGCCTGTAGCATTTTGAAGAACGAGAAGTTTATTGTCTGGAATAATAATACTCTGGTTACCAGCATAATTTCCGGCACTGTCAGTCTTTGCACTTCCTGCATCGAGCCCGTCCTTAATTACTGTTCCGCCAAGACCATTTGGATCAAAGTGCAGATGACCTCCAAAGATCAGTCTCCATTTACCAGGTTTTGGGTTTTTGAACATCCCCTCGTCATCAGCCTGGACACAAACTGCCGTGAGAAGTACGGCTACAGCTAACGATGTTTTAAGTTTATGAATCATCGTGTATTCCCCTTTATTAGATTTTTCAGGATTTCGGATCACTTTTGAATCACTCCATTTGAGACCCAAGGAGTGAATCTATTTATTTCATTTTTTCTGTCAAGTGAAGTTTTTTTATTTTCCTTAAAAAAACCGTTTCTTCAATAAATTTATTCCCTTTTCGGCCTATACCCGCGAATGCAGAATTCTTCATCATAAGAAAGCCCGAATGTCCCTTGGAGCTCCCACTTCAAATCATTTGCATAGGGGAAATTCATTACTATCCCCAGCTTTTTCATCACCGATCCCCATCCTGCAATATCCATCAGAAGGAGTAAAACAAAGAGAAGGCATCTGCTTCTGCCGCTTGCTATAGACATTGCTCCAAGTTCACACCAGTCTCTGTTCTCAGGCCGGAAATTCACTTTCTTCAAATTCAGATATTTATCCTGATAGTGCTTTTTCAATCCTGCAGGGTCGACGGCAAATGTCTTCAGAGGAATTCGATATCTTGACAGCAGATAAGAAAAATACTTTGTTTTGCTTTTATAAGGCAGACTCTTCAGCAGAAAGTCCTGATATATTGCATCAGGTATCAGAAGAGTTGAAATGCCTTTGCTACCCATCGGTATTTCCTTTCTGATCTCTGTACTGAACTGTGAAATGTTCAATTCTTCCAGATCCAATTGCTGTATCCTCCGCTTCGGTTCTCTATGCATACCTGTAAAATAAATATACTTATCCGTAAAAAAAAGATCGAGAATTACTCAATAGTCAATTTTTTTGCGCTTGGATGAACGTTGAATGGTAAGATGGAGTTCCCACATCCTCACGGAGAATTCTCCGGAGGAATTTATTTCTGAGAGGGAGATAGGCTTTATTCGAGTCGGGATAGGGATTGACGCGGTGTCAATTTTCTGCAGTGCATCGCAGAAAATTGACAGAAGCGGAAAGCCCGGTCGTCAGCAGCCTTTCGCTGACGAATCCCCATTGCGCAGATTCAGTTAAGATGTTTCCATATCTCAGTCAGTGCCTTTCCTGCACTCTCCTGAATATAAAGTGAAACATTCGGTGTAATTGTAGATCGCTCAGGGTTGATTTCGATGGAATAGGCTCCTCGTCTGATTGCGGCAAGGGCAATATTCATAGGTGCACTGATCATTCCTGATGTTCCTATGATAAAAATAAGGTCGGCGAACTTCGTAAATTCATTACAGTCTTCAAGCATTCCTGGGAAATAGGATTCACCGAACCAGACTATATGAGGTCTCGCCAATGAGCCGCAGTCCGGACAGGCGGGGAGTTTCGGGGTAAGCTCAATGGGAGGGAGAGGAAATACCTGATTGCAGAATGTGCATCTCGCATCATTAATGCATCCGTGAATTTCCTGCATCTTATTTGATCCCGCCCTGCGGTGCAGTCCGTCAACATTCTGAGTGATAAGTAGGAACTCCTTATATCTTGACTCCATTTCTGCGATCACTTTATGTCCTGAATTCGGATTCGCCTTGGCACAGACCTCGCGACGCATTGAATACCATTCCCAGACAAGTTCAGGATTTGCCTGAAATGCTTCCGGTGTTGCCAATTCCTCTGCCTTATAGTTTTTCCAGTAGCCCCCCGTTCCTCTGAAGGTAGGAACTCCACTCTCGGCAGAAATGCCCGCTCCGGTCAGAACGGCGACCCTTCCGGCATCCTTGATTTTTGAAAGTGCTGCAGTCAGATTCGTCAGATTCATAAGTATCCAGTCTGTCATCATTATATTCTGTCATTGTTAAAAGACCTATCGGCAGTCAAGGAAGGCTCAGACAGTGATCCAAGTCTTCTGTTTTTGCAGCCAATGTCAAGGGGAATTGCTATGCAGAATTAAATATATTTTGCAGTGTGCCAATATGTTCAGTTTATTGTCCGATCAAAAAATGAAGCCTTTGAATGTATGCATTTTTCTCATTCTGTTTTTTTCCGTAAGTTTTCTGCACTGCGGCGAGAAGGAGGAAAAAAAAGAAACGGCACCCCAGACGGAAATCATTTCACCTCCAGTTCTTATAAAAGATGTAAAATCTGCGTATTCAAGGATGAAAGTCATTGATGAGTCAGGGATCAGGAACCTTTATTTCGTCCGGGACAGCGGAGAAGAGGTTCTGGAATCAGCAATTCATCTTTACACACCGGAAAAACTGCAGGTGCTCTATACAAAAAAAATGTTCAGCTCTTTTCTGATATTTAAGAATCCCAAATCTGTACTCATGGCCGGACTGGGGGGCGGGGGAATCGTGCACTTTATGCAGTTTTTCTTTCCTGACGTCAGTCTTGATACCGTTGAGATCGACGCTGAAATTGTAAAAACCGCGAAAGAACTTTTTTACGTAAAGGAAAAGGAAAATTCAAGGATCTACATTGCCGATTTTCTTCAGTATGCAGAGAAAACTGAAAAGAAATATGATCTGATATTTCTGGATGCATTTTTAAAACCGTCGGACAGGACTGATCCTTCAGGAACGGACAAACGTTTTAAGGAGGAAGCATTTTACGGTCTGATGAAAAAAAGACTGAATCCGAAAGGTGCGCTTGTAATCAATGTGAATACATTTGCAGGATATGAGCAGGATATTCTAAGGATGAAAAAAAGCTTTTCGAATGTATATCTTTTCAATGCAAAAGGGTCAGGAAATGTAATTGCTGTCTGTTCTACTGATTCCGAAAAAGTCAGCATTCAGACTATGTCTGAGAGAGGCGATGAAATTGATCTTTTGAGAAAGCCGAATTTTTCATTTAAGAAACTTTCCCTTCTTGAAAGGACTGAGGAAATTCTGAAGAATAAATAACTGCGAGCAGTCCTTCTTTTCACAGCAAAGTCTGCTTGTGCGCAGACTCTGCTGTACTGCAGACTTCAGGCAACCGCGGCCTTCATCTGTCTGACTTTCATTTTTTCCAGCCTTTTATCTCTGTCGGCCAGTTCTTCTTCGGTTCCCACATATGGAATTCTTGTTCCAAGGATATGATCAAAAAGAGGAAACGTGACTCCCCAGTTTGCGTCCTGATTTTTTCCCATATGATGATCGTAATGCCAAGGCATATTCTTTCTTCCCCATTCACTGTCCTGATGACATTTCTTATGTGCGAAGTAATAGTATGTCATTGATGTCCAGACTCCTAAAGTGAACGTAGGTGCGATCGGCAGAAGCGGCAGGTGCAGAGCAGCTCCTCCGAGAAGAGTTACGACTTCCTTGCTTTGGGCATTCCATTCGAAAATGCTTCTGTCATAATCCGGATCAAGATTGTCATTTAATCTGCAGTTCTTATGATGTTCCATATAGTGGAATCTCCAGAAACTGTCTTTTTTCCGTCCTTCTTCATGCAGAAGATACTTGTGAATCATCCATTCCCATGCATTGGCATAAACCAGACCTGTAAAAAATCCGAGCATTTAAGCCTCCTGAAACTAACAGTATTAATTATATTTCTTGGTGTCAAACAAAAATTTTATTTCATACAGACGGCTCTGAATGTGAGACTGATTCTCTCAGTCGATTTAATGCTTTTAGGGATGCAGTGTTTCCAGTTTCTCTGTATGCCTCTTCCCATAAACAGCGCATCGCCGCTTTTCAGATTCAGGCTGATTCGATTCCTGCCTTCTTTTTCTTTCAGGAGAAATTTTCTCTCTGCACCAAAACTTAATGACAATATAATGGGATCTGCACCAAGTTCCTTTTCATCATCGGAATGCCATCCCATACTGTCCTGACCGTTTCTGTAAAGATTGCAGAGGACACAGTTGAATTCGGAATTGAATTCATTCTCTGATTTTTGCTTAATTTCGAGAAGAGTATCTGTCCATTTTTCAGCGGATCTGAGAGATCCTGAATACTTGTATTTTATTCCTTCATTGCCGAGAAATGCGGTGAGTCTGGGTTCTTTAATTTTTTTTCCAAATAAGGTAATTTCATTTTCCTGCCATCTGATTTCTGTCTGCAGATTTTTGAAAAACTTCCCGGAATCCTGAGTTGAAAAAAATCCCGGGCAGTAGATCAGGGAACCTTGTTCACCACTTAAAATTTCCGTTCTTGTCATATTGGAAATTCAGAATCCCGTCGGGAAGTCCGGGCACTTTCAGTCCGGAAGCCCCTACGAGTCTGAAGTCGGCATTCTTTTTCTGTATCGCATCGATAAGACCTGCAGAAAGAGTCTTGAGAGGGAAGCTGCTTTTGACTTTCACTGTAGACTCCTTGCCCTGATTGATAATCTGATCAGGAACCCCGGAAACAAATTTTTCGCCCTTAAGTGTAAGATCATATTTTAGATCACTGAAATTCAGCGGGGCTGCGGCAAGATTTTTCAGTGCAATGTCAAACTGTGTATCTATATTCATATCCAGCCCTGAAAGTGCAGAACTCATCGCAGACGAAGGTGTTCCTGGTTTTCCATCCAGCAGTTTATCAAGCATCCCGACTGCAGTCTGTCCTAAATTCTGATTGCTCCCTGCCGATTCCATCACCTTGGATGTATCCGGTTTCATTATCTGAAAATTCTTTATATCCACTGTCGGAAGTATGGCCGGCACCTGTCTGGATTCGGCAAAAGGAAAATCGACCGACTTCTTTCCGGCCAGCTGAAATTTATCCGGGATAGGCAGTCCCATAATTCCGTCCAGCTTTACATCCAGAAGTTCTTTTGACGGAAATTTCTTATACAGCTGCTGAAGCTGATCATAGGAAAGCTTGAACTCGAAAGGGAGATCCTTGACAGAACCTGCCTCCACTTTTCCCATGTCTGTCTTCACATCCTTCAGAAAAGTTGTTCCTTCTATCATCAGATTCATATTCAGATTTGATTTAGGCAGACTTACCGGATAGGGATTTTTGACCGATGTCAGAAGATTGAAAGTGATTTCAGAGAGTGTAATATTTTTTATATCAAGCTTCTGAAATGAGAAAGAAGGTTTTGCAAGTCCTCCAGCCATACTGTCGAGCATACTGCAGTTCACTGCTCCCGCGCAGAATGCAATCATCATAATTTTTTTTATCATTTTATTCCTCACTGGCTCCGTATTGTTTCAGCAGATTCATAATCTGCGTAAATCCTTTTAATTTCGCATAAGTATATGCAGTCTTCCCTTCTCTGTCCCGAATATCAATCCCTTCTGCAGCTCCGTATTTCAGAAGCAGCTTCACAATTTCAATATCGCCGTACGAGCTTGCATATATAAGAGGTGTCTTTTTAAAATAGTCCTGCACATTCACGTCAGCACCCTGTGCAAGTGCTTTTTTTACATGTCCAATATACCCCCTTTCTGAACTGAAAAGAAGATAGTCTGACGGTGCAACGGCATACAGATAACTTGAGCCGAAGATCAGCAGGATAGCCGGAAATCTTGAAAGAATCCGGGAACACTGAAATACGATTTGAAGCATAGTCAAAGAATGTGCTCTGCAGTAAAAAAAAGCAAGCACAAATACTCAGTCATCAAATACTATTGCATTCACTGCAATATCATAAGGCTCTGCAGTAAAATTTATCGGAAAAAGTTCCTTAAAGCCGAGTCCCAGGGTCCGCTCCAGAACGGAAAACTCAAGAGTTCTGTCATAAAACCCGCCCCCTCTGCCAAGCCTGATACCTTTTTCATTAAATCCCAGTGAAGGCACAATGATAAGATCGGCTTCTTCAGGATTTAAGACAATTCGTCCCGTCGGCGACCAAAGTCCGAATCTGTCTTTCGTCCAGCCTTCTGATGCCGCAAATTCAAGCCGATTTTCCTCCTGGATCACTCTAGGGTAATAAAACTGGATT
>DAORDI010000085.1:12513-19000 GCA_035345895.1 Leptospiraceae bacterium | reverse complement strand
AGTCGTGAACAAATAAATACGCAAAGACTTTTGAAAACGAGTATAACCATTCCTCCTGAAATCCGAATTTTAGAGTTTACTGAACAATGCTGACAGGTTAACCCCTTGGTTATAACGGGAGACTGAGTATATGAGGAAAGATGCCCCTCGCAGCTGAAACCGGAAAGAGCACTCGAGGATAAGTGCCCAATTTTGGATATTTCTGAGTAAAGCTTGCTTTCTTTTTAAATGACAGATTTTCGCAGATTTAGTTCTACAATCTACTTATATCGATCATCCGTTATAAAAAAAGAGTTGCAAATTTAACCCCATAATTATAGTGGTAAAGAACTTTTTGAAAAATGTGAATAGAAAAAAAGTAACCTGAACTTTAGCTGCTTCGGTTACAAATCTGAGCTGGAAAGAATAGTCGGAACTTAGGTCCCTGTTTCAGGCAGGAATAAATAAATTCTTGCTTTCTCAAAATATAATGATTTGATGAGAATTTATATTCTCTGCATTGTCATTAAACAGACTGATTTGACTTTACAGTCTGGATTACCAAAGACCTGAGCTGCACTGCCGCATTTAACTGAGTACTTGGGATAGCTGCACCAAGTATGTTTTAATCAGTTTCAATTATTAGACCGAGGGGTATATGAAAACTGCACTTTGTTTGCTCTGTATGCTGATTTTAAACTGCAGCATAAAAAAGGGAAAGCTGGAATTTCCGTTGGCAGTTCTTCTGCAGGATACTGCTTTCTATAATAAAAGTTCGGATAAAGCCTCTCCTTCTTCAGCTGCGCCTGTCAATGAATTTGTACAGCCTCCTGCCACATTCGGGGGAAGCATTCCTCAGGCCTTTCTGAGTGTTTCAGAATTTGGGGTCAGCCGATACGATGATTTGATCGTTATATTTTCACATTCAATGAATACTTCCACCATCGTTTCAGCCGGATCAGGGACTGATTCTTTTATTTTGAAAGATTCTCTTGGAAACCAGGTCTTGGGAAGGTTCTTCTGGTTTGGTACAAAGAAACTGTACTTTGATCCTTACAAGGAGCTGAAATCATACGAATACTACACATTAACACTGACATCTGATGCAAAAACCACTGCCAATGTTCCTTTGACCTTTTATTCAAAGACATTCCGGACTAGACCAGGCTACAATCCAGTCCTGACTTTGACCGGTTTGAATGGAGGTGTACCGATGGCAAATCAGTCAGTTTGTGTTGACGATTCCAATCCTACACCGGGAGCACCTGTGCCACCGCTTCCCAGCACCTGTTACAACCATGAAAGAGGCTTCCTTTTTGACTCAGCACAGACCCCTCAGATGGAATTGAATGTTTCAGTAAATGACAGCTCAACAGTATCTTCAATGAAACTCTGTAAACTTTCTGTAGGAGGAGTAAACACAGCATCTGCTCCAAAAAGGTGCAGGGAAGACAAGATAAAGCCGGATGAAGATCTAAGTGATCCTGGAATTGAACTCTGTTCAGTCTGCAGTGCAAGCACATCTGTCAGACTGGATACTTTGACTGACAGCTTTTTGAAACTAAGCAAAGGTACAAACAACTACTATCTCGAAATTATTGATATTTACGGCAATGTCACTCAGAAAAATATCAACTTCCAGTGGGCTCCTCTTCTTTCTGACAGCCTGACTCCTCCAAATCTGACTGCATCCACAAGCGTAATTATCGATAAGTCAAATTCTGTTTCATCGGCAAACAGTGTCATTCCGCAGCTGGAATACCTGATAAAGAAATTTGCCCGGCAGATTTTTACACTGAATGGGAAGACATTCAATCAGATGCTGAATGATCCGGCAAATCCGTCCATCGCTTCTTATACTCATCCTGGAGGAAACTGTCTGGCTTGGAACAGAAAAAATGTCTTAAACACTGCAATGGCAGATGAAGCATTTCAGATTCATTATCTCAAACTTATCGGTCCATTCTGTGGAATCCAAATCAGCGGGAAAGGACTTCCCGGTGCTTCCACATATGTAAAAAATATTGTATCCATTTCAGGAAATACGATTACCCTGTCTCCCGATACAACCAATCTCTCGCTGGAAATGCTGGCTCGAAATCCGGCCATCCCCGAACACTCAGTCATTAAGGAAATCAGCGGCAATACAATCAAACTGATGAATCCGTTTACAGGAGCAGAGATAACACCTGGAGCAGGCCTTGGGGCGGGAAGTTCGATCTCGTTTGATTATTCCTCATTCACTGCTCTCGCGGATGTATATGTGCAGTCTATCTATGTGGATCCGAATTTTATCGATGCTGGAAATCCGGATGGGTTTAATGTAAGTCTGGATCTGAACCCCAGAAACACAGGAGGTACTCAGTTTATTGAAGTGAAATTCGGAGCGAATAAACTGAGCGCAAAAGTAGCAGCTGTGGCAAGAGTAAATACACTTCAGCCTGCCATTGCCCACGCAGTCGCACCTCCAGGTTCGCAGTTTGCATTTTTTGACGATCCTCAGCCGCCCGCAGTCGGAACTGTTTATGAAAGAGAAGGAACAGCAGTAGGTCTGAACCTGAATGATTCCAATCCTTCATTTCCAAAAAGGTATGTATACACGAATATTGCTCCCACAGTGATCGGTGCTCCGACTTACAATATGAACCTGGGATTCTCCGCGAATCCTGCACTGCCTTATTATAATCAAGTTTATGAAAATCAGCAGTTTGGAGTTTTTACTGCTGCAGATGCCGATCACAGCGTATGTTTTGTAAAATCAGAACTCAATCCGGCGTGTTCTCTTTTTGCCGGATGCAATACTGTGATGAATGTTCCAGCCGCAGTTCCAGGATGCGGAAACCCTTTTCCATCTGCAGCTTCTGCTTTGGGGCTCAATCCGAATACTTTGGATCTCAGCAATAATGTTGCAGTCAACAATATTAATATTACTCAGGGTGATGATCTGATCACCTCAATTCTCAACAGTATTGCACAGGTGCAGATCCCCCGGTTGAAGCATAAGCTGGCACAGTCTGCCGTTGCAGATGTTCTGACAAGAATGGTTCCCCGCATACTCAATGAACAGCTGCTGGACAGGCTGAAAACAGGAGTTGATTTTCCTATGTTCAACAGTCTGCCTGCTCCGATACGGGACTTGAAACTTTCCATTTTCCTTGGACTTACTTCTGTCGGGACAAACGAAACTGGCCCAAATACCCAGAATGCAATCAGTGCTGAAGCTGACATTCAGTTAAAATTTGCTCCTGATACTGCAGTGCCGGCCAATCCTGCGAAAACTACCTTGCCGGATCTGAACAGAAACAATTCAGTTCTGCTCAAGGATGCACCGATCTCATCCGTGACCCCGACAGTTTATGATTATAAAAAAATATACGGTAATGAAGGAATTCTGATTGGAATTCATCCGGATGCGGTAAATCAGGCACTGTATTATCTCTGGAAGATCGGCGGTCTGAATCTGACAATAGATTCTGCATTCAGAGCGGATCTGATCAGTTATGTATCTGCATACAATACTCCACTGATCCAGCTTCTGGATTTTGTCAGTACCGGAAGATCAATTCGTTCTGTTCTGGCTCCGACGAAACAGTCAGTGGAAGGGAGAGACAGTCTCAATAATCCGATTACAGTGGAGGATAATGATGGAATTGTATATAAACTTAACTGGCTTCTCCCTCCGACAGTAAAAGGAACATTCAATGCTGTTTCTGCTCTGGAGGTGCCCAGAATGGATGTAAAAATAAGTGATCTTGAAGTGGAGATTATCGGTCAGAGACCTGCGGCGGCTCCTGTTCTCAGTTACAGAATTGCTCTGTTTAGACTTTCTCTGAATACTGTCATGGATCTGGATATTCTGGTGAAAAGCACCAATCCGACTTACCCTACAGTTTATGGATGGCATAATTACAGAAATACCATTCGAATGTCCTTTTCAAAGGATCCAAAAGATATACGTTATATTGTGGAACCTGGTGAGCCCGGAGGAAATCCTGACAGAAATCCTATCGGGCAGGATCCGAAACTTCTTCGTGATGTGCTTGATCCTTTGGTAAAATCATTTATTGTTCCTATGCTGAATGATATTCTGTATGATGTTCCCCTTGAAAACAGGCTGGAGAAATGCGGAGTGGGTCTGTACAATCTGAAACTTGTGCCGGTATCTTCCGCAAATTCAGATCCGTTCCTGCTCATCAAATCTCTGATTTATGACTACAATTTCACAGGAAACTGTGATCCGTTCAACGTGCTCCATTGAGGAAATGAAAATGAAAACTAAAACATTGACCGTAATCCTGATCATCATCACCAGCCTGAATCTCAGCTGCAGCGACCAGCGCAAAGCAGCACTTTCAAGGATACTCCCTTTTCTTCTTGCTCTTTTCAAAACATCTTCTCCGGCTTCTGCCGTTCCTGCTTCAGGAGGAACCTCAGTGACGGAACCGAATCCTGATGATACAGCATTTGTTTCAAATTCGGGATCGGACCCAAATGATCCGACGAACTTTGGAGGGGGGACATTGGGAGGCCCTCCGCCCCCTCCAGTCGGTCCAGCAGATCCACCTCCTATCGGAACCGGCGGTCCGATTATTGATACTTCCGGTACTGTGACAGGCACTGTAATTAAGACTACGGATGTTGTAGACAGGTATCAGGATATAGTCATTGAATTTTCAGAAAGTATGGACCGTGCTACAGTCTGCAACGGTGAGACGGGCGGTGCGCTGACCCTGAAAATCAACGGAGGAGCAGTAATTCCTGCATCGGATATGAGCTGCCGATGGTCAACTGACAGACAGCTTCTTATCCGACATTACAAAAGTTTCCTTCCCTACACAAAATACGATATCATTATAAGTAATGCTGCAAAGCCGTCTTATGACAGTGCTTCCCGATCTTTTACAAACTTCACGAATGCGGCGGATGCAGTCAACAATGTCGGCGGAAATACATTCAGCTTTCGGACTGAATCAGCATTTAATCCAACTTCTGTCACTCTGAACTTCAACGGAACAAATTATAATTACGACGGTACCAAGGGTATGAACTTGGATTCTTACGGAATTCTTTCTCCTGCCAATGAAGTCAAATTATCCTACTCTACTGCAGATTTCAGCCGTGCAGAAATCATAACACTCAAGAAAGTAGGAACAGATCCTTCCATAGGATATGTGATATGCAATACAGGCTGCGTCAACAACCTGTCACTTTTGAATCTGAACACAGCACTGCCTGCCGCACTGCAGACTTCTAATGGTATGAATGCTTATTATTTAGAACTTCAGGTCAGAGTGACAACAGTTCCACTGCAGTATAAAAGGTACTACAGAACTGTCAATTTCAACTGGGGCAATCATCTTCAGGTGACAACTTCTTCACCTGCACCGGTTCTTCCTGCTTTGCCTGTTTCCTACGGACCTGAGCAGAAAATCCCTATGGTGGGAATGCTTGTGCTGGACAAAGGGCCTTCTGGAGGCTCTTCAGAGGGCACGATAGATGTGCTGGGACATTTTATTGAGCTGTATGCCGGAAAGTTTTTTACTCTGAACAGCGACTATGCCAGTCCGGGAACTCCAGTCAACGAGAGTCTGAATCAGATGCTCCGTCGAAATGCCTCCACAGATCTGCCATATGCTCAATGCACGGATGTAAACAGTCTTACTAAATCAGCCTGTATGGACTGGAGTCATTATGGAGATAAAAATACTTTTACTCAGGTCAATCCATATGGACTTTTTACTGTATTGGAAGGATATGCTAAGCGTCTGGATAATGGACTCCCTTACAGTTTTCCTGTCGGTGGCCCATATCCAACTGCAAAATCTCCTTTTCCTTATCTGACCCAAATAGGACCTTTCAAAGGACTTTCTGGAGTAGACAGAACGTATCCAATTCCCAATCTAACACCTCTTCTGTCTTCAACAATCAGTGCGGGTGTTGATCAGATCATTACAAATGCACTCAATGGAATTATTCCTCAAATTGTTCTGGATTTTATGTCTGATTTTGTATCCCAGCTTATAGGTGCAGTTCTGGGAGGAATACTTGGGGGAATTGTTGCTGCAGTCAATGGAATAGCTCCGCTTCAGCTTTTATATGATTTTAACGCGGATGCCTATGTCAGACAGGCTGTTTTTGGGAAAAAGAATCCCCCTGCTTTTTCTTCCGGTGCACCTTGGTATAATTACGCGCCGGATACAAGCCAGGAAGCGGATCTTCTGAGAGCAGTCATAGATGTTGTTCCAAACAGTCCAAGCGGTCCCACTCCAAAGCTGGAGATTAAAGTCAAGGCAAAGGAGATTAATGCAGAACTGATGGCTAATCTCAAGGTGACAAATGTAGATCTCCAATTTTATTTCATTAAGCTGATTCCGTTTGACCCCATTTATGTAAATATCAGTTCAGACCCGCTTGACTGGTTCAATGAATTGTGTCCTGCAGGAGTATGCACAGGGCTTCCTGATCTGCTCAGTCCCAAGAACTGGTTTGACATTTCCGGTCCCGGTCC
>DAORDI010000085.1:0-12413 GCA_035345895.1 Leptospiraceae bacterium | reverse complement strand
CTTGGAGGTGTCGGATCAGGACTGCTGATCAATCCTCTTATGATGGCAGCATCAACGGACTTGAGCAACGTAACCGCTTCAATGAATGCTGTGCCTGCTCCCCCATTTCCGATAAATTTTATATGGGATGCAATAAAAAGTATTGCGGGGAACGGTGCAATGATTGTAAGAGGGGTAGTCGATGCAATACTGCAGGATGTACTCCTTACCGCACTTCCCTATGTAAAGCCCTTCCTGATTGAAGGTATGCTTTCCGATTTTGTCACTAAGGTTGCCGGAAATCTTTTCAATGCAATTCTGTATCCTTTAGGAAAAGGGATTTACCTTACAATGCCGTCCATAATTCCCGACCCGATCGGTAAATTTAAACTGAATCTGGCTGTCGGAATCACTCCAAATTCTACCGGACTTGTGCAGATTGATGCAGGTTCCGGTTCCAAAGGTATTGTTGCTCCTGTAGACTTAAAACTCACAGGTATAAATACACTTCTTACCGGATCCGGATATAATTACAGCTGTGCTGCATCGGATGTTACTGCAGAAAAATGCCCTCCTGCTCCTGCAGGCAATGCTTCCGGTCAGGGATCTTTCGTTCTGTCCAGACCCAGTTCTAAATGGAACACAGCTCTCCCCAGCCCGCTTAAGTACAGTGCTGCAAATCCAGGTGTTCTCCTTGGTGTTCATCCTGACGCAATAGGACAGTTTTTCTTCGGGCTCTGGAAAAACGGAGGACTGAATATGAGGATTGATAATGCATTTTTAACTAAATTATCATTATACCGATTGGAAACAAAGAATGAACCGATTCGTCTTGTAAGAGAACTTCTGAAAGCGAAGAATCTTTTTGCGGTTCTGATTCCATCCGGAGTGACTGATCCTGCTCTTACTGCTCCTGTAATTTACAAAGCGAAGAATTCCGGCGGAACAGTGCAGACAGTGGAGGACACTGATGAAATCGTAATCAAACTCCGTCCTCTTCAGGCCCCTTATGTGACTGTAGATCCTCCGCCTGCAGGAGCAGTATATATTCCAAAATTAAATATCACTTTGAGTGATGTGGAGGTGCAGATTTTTGGGAAACGCGGACTGACGGAATACAGGGTGCTTGCTTTCAGGCTAAATCTGAATACGCGTGCGATATTCAATTTAGGGGGATTTCAGGGAAACTCTGAGGTCATTCCAAACCTGCAAATGCCGAATAATCTTGCAGTGAAACTGGATATCTGCAATGACAGAACAGATGATTATATAGGTTCTGAATATCTGGGAGCAGACTGTGATACAGGAAGTACGCTGACCAATGTAAGTTACAGCCTGGTCGTAACGGATACAACCTGGGACGGGCAGGAGGCAAATCCATTTGGAGTCAGTATTTCAGGCATTTCCAATGTTTTGAGTGCAGTAGTGAAACCTGCACTGATCCCGGTATTCAATTACATACTTGGCGAAATCCCATTGAACCCTCTGGGCCATTGCGGAATTGAAGTAAACCAAAGTTATAAGAAAGACCCTGCAAATGGAATCAATGCAAAGATTGTTCCGATAGACACTTCGAGTGCAGAACCTTTTCTTCTGATTAACACAAGAGCAGAAATATACTTGAATGGTGAGACGGTCGGTTCTCCTTTCAATCAGAGCAGTCCATTGACTCCGGGAGTTCCTCCGCGTTTTTCCGGAACCTGTGATCTGTTTGCCCCTTAAGGAGATAATCATGAAAAAATATAATGTACTTATTTTTGCTGTGTTTTTAATCTTTTTTTCATCAGTAAGCTCCTGCAAGAACGGCAGAAAGGCTGATACTAAAAGTTTCTTTGACGGTCTGAAAACTTTTCCGATGACCTTCTTCGATCTGCTGGATCCCTATCCTTCCATCAAGCAGGGATTTGTCGTGCTTGATCCTGTGGATTTTAATATCGCTCTTGATATGTCTCTACGTGAAGATGCAGGAACGGTGACAGGAACTCTCCGGTCTCTGCAGACTCTCCTTCTTCAGGAATCCAACGGACTGCGCGAAACACTGGCCGATGCAGCCGAACTGATAAAAAGAATCCGGACAAAAAATCCAGCCTCCTATGACAGGTTTTTTGGATGGATTGAGCGTGTAAGATCCACGCCCTACAGGATTCTCTATATGTCTATGCCCTTGACGCATTTCCGTTTTGACGAAATATTTAAAAGCAGGGGAGATTTGGCGATGAAGCAGAAGACAGACTGGATAGTCTCTGTTCTTGGGGGAGAAAATATCAGAATTCTTCTCAAAAAGACTGAAGATGCCGGATACAAAGCTCTAGTCCTGAATGCTGCATTCAGATTCTCAATGGAAAAATTTATGGGTTTTCTCTGGGATTCATCAGTTACTAATGATAAAATAATTAAAAATCTTTCTCTGAGTGTTCTGTCTGATCAGGGTTCTGTGTTCGGGGATACTGCAGGAGTTGTTTATACGAAGTCATCGGACATAATTATAAAAAGACTTATACTAAACCTGAAAACCTATCTTTCGGCAGGCGGCACTGTATATGAAAACAATGCTTTGATTACACACGGCGTATCTGTTTATAAGAATCAGAAATATCCTGCTGAACTGAAATATCAGCTTGCAGAACTTTATGTCTGGCTGAAAGATCTGTTTATTCCTCCTGCAGAACTGGTAAAAAATCCGAATCTGTCCATTGCAGAAGGCCTTATGAAAAATCTGGCCTTAATTGAATTCACAAAAAATACTCAGAATCTGGATAAATCTCTCCGTGATTGGATGAATCTGGATCTGCAGGGAGTGGATAGGTTTTATACTGTAGGGAGTGATCTGATATCCTCCATTGAAACCACAATGTTTCTGCTTGGAATAGCTGATACATTCGGTTATGAATGGAACGGATCAGTGACCTCAGTGGCCAAGGTGACAGATATGGCGCAGGCCACCAGAGCCAATGGACCGAAAGGGGGAAGACTGAGTCTTCTGGATGCTGCATTCAGTATGTATTCAAATCTTTCAGGCACCATCGGTCTGATCAATATTGTTGAAGGGAGCAGAACTGATCAGACAGTCGCGACTGCAGTGCCTGGAAGCGGAACAGTGAAAGTATACCGGGATGATCAGCCGTATATAATCAATGTAAATACACCGGCACTCAGTCTGCTGGAAGGAGAATCCAGAGGTGAGGTTCAAGCTGCCTCAGATTCCATCTATACAAAAACTCTTCCCTGGGTGCTGAGCTGGATTTCAAAAGTCGTATATTCAGGGTATGGTCCATTTTACAATAAAAACAGAAAAAACTCTGCGGGAAACTACGTCACGATGGATGGATCAGTATATAAACTTGCAAACAAGACAGATCTTATCTATAAGACTTCCTGGAGAACCTCTCAGTACAGAATTCTGTCCAGACTGAATACCGCCTGGGCCGGTCTAGGCGGGGCAAATGTTTCCGATGCAAACCGTCTGACTGCACTTGATCCGGAAAAGGGGACAATGGGATGGATCGGGAAAAGTTATCTGATTCCTGAGATATCCTATAATGATATAATGAGGGCATCTGACAGTGATGAAGAGGCTATGTACAGAAATTTTCAATGGCTGATGTATGAAAAAAGATTTGTTTTGACGATACCGATCCGTACATATCTCAGCTCTACAGACGTGTCTGCAACAGCCGGAGTGCCTTTTAATGATGCAATTTTCGTAATTGTCGTGGCTAACGGTTTAAAAGGACTGATGTCGGCGAAACCATTCTGCGGATTTGTAAAGTGCGATGCTTTGGACAATGGGAAATGGCTTCTGGCAAATCAGCCTCTCAAAACTGATTATACTCAGCAGGGAGCCCTGACTTATTTTTCAAGTGTTCCGGGTGACTCAGTCATTCAGGCAGAAGTATGGGGATACGGTGTGCAGCCGCTTGCAGGGGGAACTTTCAGTTTCCTGGATGTGAATGTTTTTTCTACAATATATAACAGTATATTATATACTAAAGCAACACAGCCGGATCAGTTTTATGGGCCTATACCTCCAGTCATATCTCAGCAGTTTTCTGCCCTTGAACTGCTTGGCTTTTTAAAGGACAACCGAACTCTCTCAAACGCAGTCACTCCTTCAGTTGTCGGTGCCAATTGGGACAAAAGAAACCGTCTTCTTCCTTTTATAGCGGCACTGTCAAGGACACTTTATGAACAGACAGACAGAGCTTCCAGCAAGAATGCATTTGAATATCTAGGCAGACTGACAGATATTCTTCTTCGTCCTTTTGTTCTTCAGGCACAGGAGCCTCTTGCCAGAACTGCAGATCCGACAGTTCCTGAATTCAAGCTGTATAAAATAAGAGGCGCTACTGACATTGCAGGCACTGGCTACAGTATGAGAAGTCCGAATTTGGGAACCTCTGATTATTACCCTCATACATTGGAACTGGAGAATTCAGATACCCGCTCGCTGCTTTCTTTTCTGATTGAAGACAGCCGACGTCAGTCAGACGGAATTCTTGCTCTGCTTGCAAAAAGGAATATCTTTTCCAGCGGAGTGTCACTGCTCTCTGAGCTGGGAAGAAATGAAAGAACATCGGGAAGACAGACTGCAGTGGCAGCAATACAGGGTATTCTTCCTGAAATTGAAGTTTCCGTCTGGGACAGGACCAATCTGGCAAATGTCATTGAGGCATATCCTTCGAACCCTGTCCGTTTCAACCTGCAGGAATCAATCAATTCTGCAGAATACGACATCATACATTATACTGACAGCAGGAACGCAGACATTACGCATTCAAGCTGGGATGAAATCAATGATGTGACAGATTTTCTTTATACTTATCTTTCACCTGAATCAAAATATACTGTATCCCGTAATATAAGTGCATTCTTTGATGTGATCATTGCAGTCAAACCCTCTGCCTCGGAAATCTCATCTATGTTTGATATGCTTTCTTCACTTTTGACAGATGAAACCGGATCGAGAGATTTTCTGATTACAAAGCTGCTGAATGAAAGAACTCCGAAAATTCTTTCCAGCATCTCTGCATTTGCGAGACCTTTGGCAGGGACATTTCGCGGACTTCTAAGAGATGAGGGATTTTTCATTTTCCTGGAATCGAAAATGGTGACGACATATACTTTGCAGACTGTACTGGAGGATACAGAAAGGCTTTTACGTTCAAAAATCATACAGGAACGAAAATCATTTTATGAATCTCTGTTTATTTCTGCCGGGGTGCTGTGCAGGTATCTCGCGGATATTGCCGAGAAAGGATGGAACAAGCCGGATAAAGATCCATATTATGATTTTTATGATAATAAAAATCGTGAGGATAAAATGTCAAGTTACCATCAGAGAGTAAACCTGATTCTGTCAAAAAAATACTGAAGCAGCAAGGATTAGTCAATGAAAACGATCAAATATATACGGAGAATTCTTGTCCTGAAATCCAGGAAATACGGAAAAGCGAATACTGCCGATTTTCCAGTTCTTGTTCTTTTCAGTAAGGAAAATGCTATTATCATTATAGCATGTTTTATGCAGCCGTCCTTAAGCGCCACTTCATACGGCGAGATTTACGGAGCACACTCAAGAGCCGTGGGGATGGGCAATGCAGTGACTGCTGTTGTAAACGATTCTTCTGCCGTATTTTACAATCCGGCAGGGCTTGGGAGAAACAACTTTGTTCAGAATTATATTGAACTGCAGAAATCCAAGGGACCGGCAGTGATTATGCCTTTTATTACAACTCAGGAGTCTTTGAAAAAGAAGACGCCGGGAAAAAAGACTGAGGACGAAAAAAAAACGAGCCTGCATCTGAAAAAACAGGAAAGGGTGAATGCATAGATGTGCCTGTCAAAAAAGGCTTTTTGAATGAAATTCATATTATGGGCAGCCTGACTCAGCCTTTACTGAAAGCAAGCGGCGGACAGAGTGAGGATATAAAAAGAGTCAAAGACAGTTATGCAGGGCTGAGCCTGAGCATTGATTTGAATAACTTCATCAAACTGAACAGAAATGCACGTTTCGGTCTGAATATTCTTCTTCCAGCTACAGGAAATCTTCTGTCCATCAATGATTTAAATCCCGGATCTCCCAGATACCTTCAGAATGGGCATTCTCTGGAAAGACCTACCATTATGGGCGGTGCAGGCATAGAACTGTGGAAAGACAGACTTTATGCTGGAGTCGGATTTACTGCGCTTGTAAAAGGGAGAGGATCAGCTCTTCTGAAAAATGTGCAGCTTTCACCTGACCAGACTGTTCCGAACCAGCAGGTTATTGTTGATATAAAACCGTTCGTAAATCCTACATTCGGGCTGATGGGGCAGTGGAAAAATTTTTATACGGGCATATCTTATAAAAGAGAGATTATGACATCAGTGGATCCGGTAAATGCAAGGGCTCAGACAGCGATACTGGCAATTCAATTAGATGTAAAACTGGCATTGTTTGATCATTTTACCCCCAGAACCTGGAACTATGGAATCGGATACAGATTTCTGCAAAAATACCTTGTGACAGCGGATTTAAACAGGGAATTATGGAGTGCATTTAAAATGTCTTCCGTAAAAAACGAATATTCGCAGCCTGTTTTTTTTCGTGATATTTCCAATCCGCGAGTAGGTTTTGAATACAGTTTCAGAGATAATATTCTTTTCAGAGCAGGCTATGGAAAAAGAATGAATCCTGCAGGGCGGATGCCGGGAGAAGCAAACATCATTGATTTTGAAAGGAGAATTGGAAGCATAGGAGCGACATACGCATTTTTCCCTGATCCCGATTCAATCATCAATACTCCTGTCATACTGGATTTGGTTTATGAGTATCATTCATTGAAGTCTGAAGTGCAGAACAAATATATGCATTCAGCAGACAGTGCCAACTATACGGCTAAAGGAAGAATTCACCATTTCGGTTTTTCGCTTACCGCATATTTTTGAATTGAGTATTGTCGAATCTCAAAATGCAATACCTGCTCCAAGTTTTCTGAGTTTTTAAAA
The DNA here is from genome assembly GCA_035345895.1 of Leptospiraceae bacterium. Classification (GTDB taxonomy): domain Bacteria; phylum Spirochaetota; class Leptospiria; order Leptospirales; family Leptospiraceae; genus DAORDI01. Next base: position 5,447 of record DAORDI010000085.1, on the reverse strand, counting down.
ACAACTGAGCAGAATGGATATATTTAAAAATTACTTATAATTCAGGAGATTTTAATGATAAATAGAAAGTGTATAACAGAATTCTTTTCATCCGCTTCCGGATACGAAGAATACAGTCAGGAAGAAAAAATTTATGAAACATTTGCAGGATATACTGGATTTTTATTATCAGTGATTCTTGCTTTTTCGGTATGTACCGAAAAAAGATCAGGCAGACTGCAGACCTTGGGGAAAGACGAGGGAAAAGTAATCATCGCAGGCTGGCCGGGTTATGTGGAAAAGGGAGAGAATGACAGTAAATATGACTGGGTTTCGGAATTTGAAAAGAATAACCACTGCAAGGTGGAGAACATCATTTTCAAAAATGAGCATGATATTTCAAGAGTTCTTCAGGATGGAACCGCAGATCTGGTAATTCTTTCAAGTGAACTGGTACTGAAATATGCCAGAGATGAAAAACTGCGGGAGTTAAATCTGGATCTGCTCCCGAATTGGGCTAATGTGGACAGCAGAGTCAGGAATTCGTCCTGGTTCAAGATTCTGGATAAAAGTTATGGGGTTCCTATAGGCTGGTCTGCGAACTATCTTTTATTCAATAAAAACTATTTTTCCGTTGAGCCTGATTCCTGGGAACTTATGTTTGAGGAAGGGAAACTTTCAGATGGGCGCAGTTCTGCAAAAAGAATTCAAGCGTATGGAAATCCTGTGTACATTGCGGATGCTGCTCTGTATTTAAAATATAAAAGACCTGAATTGAAGATACAGAATATTATGAATCTGAATGAGGTTCAGTATAAGGCTGTCATTGATCTTCTAAAAAAGCAGCATAATCTTTTGAACAGTTACTGGACTGATGCTGTTGAACAGATTAAAGGGTTTCGCAGCGGAACTTTTATAGCAGCTCCTTCCTGGCCGTACCAATACCATATTCTCAGAAAGGAAGGTATGCTGAATTACAATAAAACAATACCAAGGGAAGGAGTTACTGGATGGGCAGATGCAATTTTAATGCCGGAGAAGGCGAAAAATATTAACTGCGCATATAAATATCTGAATCATTCCCTGAATGCCAAGGTTCAGGGTGATATGGCTGCTTGGACGGGTTCTGTTCCTGTCGTGCCGGATGCCTGTTTTCAGAAAAACAGTCTGATCAATTCTCAGATATGCACTGAAAATGGATTTTTTCATTATGATAAAATTACATTCTGGCAGTCACTGGAGCGGTGTGATTCCTTCAATCCCTGCGTCTCCTTTGAGCGGTGGCAGACAGATTTTCTTTTCCTGAAGCTGGGAATGTTTGAGTTCCTGCCTTGATTCTCAGGGGAATGCGGCAGACGTTTCCAGAATTCCGATTTTTCCTTCTGATCCGATGCCTAATACCTTATTATCATTCACAATATAAACTGATGGATTAAAATTCATACTGACTGCCTTTTTATTTTCTTTCCAGGTTTTCAGGTCATTGGAATAATAAAGCGATGAGCCTAAATAGGAGAATCGGTCAGTTTCTGCAAAGAGATACCGTCCTTCAGCAGGAAAACCGGAAACCTCCTTAATGTCTGTAAAGTTCGCAGTGGAATAAATTTTCCCGGAATTTGCCGATGCAAGATATACTGTATTATTATATCGTACATAATGATCAAATATTACGTTATTGTTCATTTGAGTCAGATCGCGGAAAAAACCGGGCCAGCCTGAACTTGTACTGCAGTCGGAAGTACAGTAGGTATAAACTCCAGTGCTTCCCCACATTGAGATTTTTCCGTTAAGGAAAAATGCTATGTCAATGCTGCTGGAATAACTGACTGACGAGGATTCAACCCAGGATGTTCTGGTTTCAGGAGTCCTGCTTGCCAAAACCACTGATTTGCCCAAAGGGTTCAAGCCTCCTAGAATAAATGTGCTTCCGTCCGTTGCGATGGATTTCAGACTGTGTTTTGTAATCAGGCTGAAATTTTTCCAGTTCTGTCCGTCTGCGGAAATCATTATCAAACCATTCTCGCCTAACACAAAAAACTGACCGCCAAGATAAGCAATTTTATTAATGCTGATGTCCGTATCCAGATTCTGTCTGTTCCAGGATTTTCCGTCAGAGGAAATCAGCAGGGTCCCATTTTTTCCTGCACAATAATATTTGCCTGACTGGAAAATAATGGATTGGAGATCTGAACTGACACCGGACGACTGCATATCCCAGTAAATTTTTGAAAGCCTGTTCTGTTCAGAAAGCAGAAAAAGAAATATTCCTTTATTGTCCTTTTTTCCTCTGCTGCAGAAGACAAGACTTGTAAGAAGGAGTATTTTCAGTATATGATTGGTATAAATAAGATGTTTTTTCATTTTACTGCCTTGCCTGTCAAAAATTCTTCCGGGATCTGAGAAATCCTTTAAAGAACCGGTATGATTATTATTCCCGCAAACTGCAGAAAGTCAAGATTTTATTTCAAGTCTGAACTCAGTTGACAGGACTGATCAGAAGCAGGAAATTAAAGAAACATCCAGGAAGTCCTATCAGAAGCAGCAGCAGAAATGATATTATATATTCTTTGAACAAAGCTTTGTCCTGAAATTTTGAAATGCTCAGAGCAAGTGTTCCCAAAAGATGAAGCCCAAGGAAAAAAGCAGATGCAATCATTGGGTAAACTGCAAAACCTCCATCATTGGCCTTGCTCAGTCCAAAAAAAATCAGGCTGCAGATGATTACATAACCGAAATATATTCCGATATTCAGAAGGATTTTATTCATATTTTCTATCCACCTAGTCAAATTCTGTCAGTCCAGAAGATTGCTCTTTCTGATATGTTCGTATTCTTCCATCGACATAAACAGATTGACTTTTTCGCCTAGTTCTGTATGTGAAAGAATCAGTCCCAGGTGCTTTCCTGCAACCACATTGATTCGTTTGTTTCCAAAAACGAGAGCAATCTTTTCCACGATTTCCAGTTCTGCTGCAAGGAGATCGTGAATCAGACGGAGATCCAGACAGACTACTGTTTTCTTTGCCTCATCGATGAATTCTTTAGTAAAGAAAGTTCTGAGCTGAGGACCGACATTTCTTCTGAGTCCTCCTTCCAGAATGATATGAGTCTGGCCTTCCTGACTCCTGTCGATCATAATGTAGTCTTTTGTTTCCTGCTCATGTTTTGTCCTTTTTTCCTGAGCAGTGCTTAAAAGCTTATCCACCATTTCACGGAGTTCGAGCTTAAAGACTGGATGAATCATTACTGCATGAACATTTTCTGTATGAAATTTATTTAACTGTTTTTTATCCTCAGTTTTAAATATGGCAAGAATGAGAGAGTGTCTTGTGATGGAATCAAAACGCAGGAGTTTGATTTTATCGAGCATTTCGGAATCAGTCGGCTCAAGCCCTATAATCATAAGATCGGGAGGAGCGGATCTGGCAAATTCCATAATTTTTTTTACATTACTCGTGCTTACTATTTTCAGTCGAATGCCCCGAAGATAATACTCTACCTGCTCGAGATCTTTATAGTTTGAGTCAACCAGCAGCACTTGGTGCATATCAGATAATAACCTCTTTCATTTGGCGAGCATGTTTTTTTTGAAGTATTTCAGCTTTTTCTAAAAATTTATTTTTGTCAAGGACAGTAATTTTATTCGGCTGGATTTTTATATTTCTGTCCAGGTTCAGTTCGTTCATCTTTTTGATGTCTGTTTCATCCTTGCCTATCATTTTTCCCAGATCATAAATTGAAAGAGGAATATCCACTTCTGCGGTATCATCCTTTTTAGGCTTCAGAAGACGTTCTTCTACAAGAATTTGAAGGAGCAGGTACATCTGAATGTCTATATCGGCAATCTGTCTGAGATAAAACCTGTTGCTGGCCAGCCACATTCTTTTTGCAATCATTCTGAAAATCTTATCCAGAATTTCAGCATCCCTGATTTCAAATATGTCTCTTCTGTCATAACTCTGCAATACGCAGTCTTCAAAGGCAATTGCAGAAGCGACACGTCCCTTGCTGTTCAATATTCCCATTTCACCGAATATTTCACCTTTTCCAATGACTTCCAGACAGATCAGTTTTTCATCCACAAGCTTGTGAATTCCCACTCGACCGCTTTTGATCAGATAAAAATAGTCAGGGGGTTCATTTTCAACAAAAATGATGGAACCCTGATGATAAATTAAGCCTGACTCGTCTGCGAACTGCTCCACGACTGGAAATTTATAATTCTTGTCCATTGCATTGAGCATATCCTTGGCTTCTTCCATTTTTACTGGATTTTTCGGCTGCTCAAAATTCTTTTCCAGATACCTGGCCAAAGCATAGCAGGAAAGGTCCTTTCTGCCAAGCCGTTTATAAAGGCGTGCATCATGGATCAGTTCTTCCGGAGGGATCTCCTCGTAACCGTATTCACGCGACTGATCTATATTATTCAGAAATATTCTGAGACGTTCTGAATTGGAGGATAAAAAATGCAGGAAAGTGTCTTTATTGTTCACCATAAATTCAACAAAAGAATCTATTGTGAGGCGAATGACTTCGCATTCATTAAGTGCAACGAGATTGTACTGGTGCTTTTTTTTCATTATCCCGGATACAAAGCCGAAGCAGTCGCCGGGATAATACCTGTTCAGTTTTTTGTGGATGAACTGAATTTTGGATTCAATCAGTATTTCTCCAGATTTCAGTATGTAAATAAATCCGGGATTCTCCGAGCCCTCCATTACAATATGGGCCCCTTTAGGATAATTTACAACGGTTCTGGACATTTTCAATCAGTCCTGATTGGCCTGTTTCAGTCTTTTTTCCTGAAGATGCATTGAGATGATCAGAATGACAATTCCGACAGAAACACAGGAATCTGCAAAATTGAATGCGGGCCATCTTTGAAAGAGAAGAAAATCGGGCCAGTCAAAATCGATGAAATCGACTACTCCTGTATGATGTCCATGTTCGATTGCCTTGAATCCGAACTTGACTCCGTGAGCCAGCGGTTTAGGCATTTTGATAAAAAACTTGTCTATGAAGTTCCCGAATGCGCCGATCATGACCAGATTCCAGCCCCAGGCATTTCCCAGATCAAAGTTTTTCCATCTGTAAAAAATCAGGAAAAAGATGGCAAGTCCAGTCGTCACTAAGGAGATATAGCCGCTTTCCGGAGCAATTCCAAAAACGAAGCCTGTGTTGAAAGTCAGAGTAATGCAGAAAAAATCACCTATATAACAGACTGGTTCCTGATAAGCGAAATTCTGAATAATCAGATACTTTGTGAGCAGATCAATCGCCACACCCAGAACGATCACGGCCATAAACATCGGTGTAAATACTTCTAAAAAGCGTTTTTCAAAAAACTTCAAAATTTAATTCCCCTGAAAAGACTGAATTGCTGATTGCCTATACACATAGTTTTAGCACTTATCCTTTTCAAGTCTTTTATTGGATCACTTGGTGCAGTTTGATACGGGGGAGGAGTG
>DAORDI010000084.1:0-19036 GCA_035345895.1 Leptospiraceae bacterium | reverse complement strand
AGGCGGATCATTACTGTTTCACCCTTGAGAAGGAGTTCGCAGAGAACATTGTCTCCCAGACACAGAAAAAGTCTTTTGATAATGACGAGTCTGTCTTCCTTTCCTGTATTCAGCATGAATTTGGAAAATTCCTTGTCCCACTGAAAATTAATCTGATCCACCGCACCGATTCCTGTCTTGGAGAGCTGTTCAAATACATGACCCAATACAAGATTTTCCTCTGAATAAGAATCTGATCCCTTTTTACAGGCACTCTGCAGTTTTTCACTGAGAGATTCTGCCATCTTTGTACTGCCTGCAATAAATACACGTGTTCTCAGATCATCTACAATCGAATAAGGCCTGTTTTCATACTGATAAGTTGCTTCAGACTGTTTTTCAATTGTCAGACGGAAGAAAAAACGTCCTCTGTGTTTTCTGTTTTCAGCTCTTTCCAGAATAAAATGATAATCTATATCGTCACTCTGACTTACATAATGAAAAGGAAATACAAGTGCTCTAGGAGGCGAGGTTTTGGAATCTTCTCCGTAAAATTCCGGATGAATCTGGCTTCCCCAGACTGGTCTCTGGAAGGTGCCGAATACCGCCCTTAAATGCTCGTGAAATTCTTCCTTAAAAAGAAGAACATTGTCAAGAACTCCGCTTTTTGCATAAATCTGTATATAGTATACCTGCATTACAAGAAGCTCAGGATTGATATTGGGATTAATCTTGTAAAGAAATGAAATGTCCCCTGAATCATTTTCCACTGCATCAATTACTGTATCCCCGATAATTCTTGCAAGAACCGAAAGTCCTGTAAAAATCCTGAGATGAGAAAGATCTATCTCCCAGACAGTACCATTTTTAATTACAGGATATCCTAACGAAGTGTCTAAAGAATCAGCCATTCTGCCTCACTATTACTTTTACAGATGAACTTTCTTTTGCCTGGGCAAATGCTTTTTCAATTTCACCGGATGAGAACTCATGGGTGATCATTCTTTCTCTCATTTTTTCAGCCAGAACAGGGTTCTCCGACATAAGTTTCAGTGCCAGATGAAAATCTCCGCATCTGGATGTCCTGATTCTTCCGCCTTTCATCAGAAAGTCCAGAAGCGGATTCCCGTCTGTTTTTCCTGTAAAAAGGACAGCTCCCCTTGGACGAAGAAGAGATTCCTCTGAATCAATTTTAGGACGTATCACAGAATCAATATCCTGCAATGAAGATGCAATACAAAGGTCAAATCGCGGAAGCCGTCCTGCAAATTCATCAGAACGTATCAGGTCAAATGCTTCCGTCGGTGTTTTTCTGTATGTTCTGAAAGATTTCAGAGAAGGATGCTCAAACTTAGAATCAGCAATATAAATTCTTTCATTGCGGACCTTAGGACTGTCCCATGAAAAATGCAGATTTTCCTCGGAAAAAGGAAGAATGCTCAGCTCATCCACTACTGCCTCTGTCATTTTCTTAAGTCCGCTTACTGTCTGTCCGTTTGTAGATTTCAGATGAACCTCAGCTGAAGAGTATTCCATTGCAGTCAGAAAACCCTCAGGGTTTGCTGTTGTATCATATACGATCGAAAACCTTCTTTGCAGTTCTTTCTTCGGAGCTGTTCTCAGATCATACAGAATATCCGCTCCCAGCTCTGAAGCAAGTTCCAGAAGATGAGAATGCCTGGCCAGTGCAGCAATTTTAAAATTCTTTCCTGAACTGTGTCTGTATGCATGCAAGGCAGCAATCAGAAGAGATCCGAGTCTTCTTGGACCAAGCACCGCAACCTCAGTTCCATTTGCAGGCGGAGAAGCAATTACAGCCTGAAGTGCTGCCGCAAACGGTTCAGTCAGGACTGCAGTCATTTCCGGCACATTCCCTATCGGAACAGCAGCATTTACAGGTGAAAGTATATAAGGTCCAAATCCTCCGGGGAGCCGGTCGATACCCAGAACCATTCTGTCAGGCTGGTGAGTTGGAATTCCTGAAGTGCAGAATATATCTTCCGGCTTTTTTCCTTTTGCAGCATCAGTATCATTGATTTCTATGGCAAATTTTTCGCCGCTTTCCAAATCTTCTGCGATGACTTCGTGACCGATGATTTGAGGAAGCGGGAAAGGAAGGAACCGTCTGTCCAGATCAGTTGAACAGACTCCGCAGACTTTCGTTTTCAGAAGTCTGTATCCTTTGTCAAGGGTAAGATAATGACTCCTGTTCCTTTCAATGACCCAGCCGTCTTCAGCACTTCCATTGAATCTGTATTCCGTCTCCTGAAAACTGTCCCCTGAAGTATATTCCTTTGTACTGAAATTAATTTCCATCCATTCTCCGATCCGGTCTGCTCTTTATTTTTTCAGAAGAGTCCTGATCTCTTCTGTTCTTTTTCTGTTGACTCCCATATCCGAAGTACCGAGCCTTGAGGCAGACCGTATATGAATCAGCTTCACTGAATCATCCAGATAAAACTCTACATCATCCTTGTACCGCATCAGCAGGGATGTAAATTCAAAATGCATATAACCCGTTTCCGATTTTATCAGACTTGTTCTAGGAAGCCCAAGAACAGTTTCCTTAAGTCTCTTCTGTTCATCAAGAAGCGGCAGTGTATAGCTGACGGGTTCAATAAAATGAATTCTGTCCTGAATATCAGTCTGAGAATTTACACAGTTCGGCTTTTCCGGACAAGGTTTCAGTCTGCCCTGTCTTACACCGATATCCTGGGGTCTCGTTCCGGAACAGTTTATAAAAAAAAGGAACAAAAGAAGGCTCGGGATCGTTTTCATAGAAACATCATAATTTTTTTGGAAAATACTTACAAGTGAAAATCAGTGAAGACTCACTGTCAGATTTTCAATTCCCATCTTTTCGGCAACTGTCTCACAGGCCTCTATGCTTCCGTCAAAGCATACAGATTTGCCTTTCTCATGTGCCTCAAGCGTAATTTTAAAAGCCTCTTCCTCATTTTTTCCGCATATGGTCATCACACACTCAATCACATGGTCGAATGAATTGATATCGTCATTGTAAAGCACAACCCTGTGTCTGTATATTTTCGAAATGTCTTCTTTTACTTCAGGATCGGATTCAACAATTATAGGCATCTTTATCTTCCATTCTCAATCTTTTACCGAATTTGTAAACCTGAATTCCGGAAAATCGGGACAGATTCAATCCGTCAGATTTACAGCAAAGAAAAGCATATAAATTGCAGGAATCACTATAAACATTCCGTATTTTGTAAACCTGTGGATTTTCTGAGTGATGTCTTCGTTTCTGACCTGTATCAGCTGAAGCATAAAAACATTCAGAAGAACGCACATCAGAAGAACAATATAAGTATGAAGCATAAATTTATCTGCAATTGTAAGATAACTTACTGCCGGGATCTGATTGGAAATGGAAAGATGAAACATAACGGAAGCAACAAGACCGGATGTGCATATCCCAAGTCTATCCTTTATCTTGTCAGTATCCATAATGAAACTGCAGTTTACCAGAAAAATAATAATGAGCACAGGAAGAAATGTCTTGAAGAATGCATTCCAGCGGATTTTTTCAATTTGAATATTGAATGATGCCAGTGAATAGGTTTCATTGAATACTTTATATATATGATCTCTTTCCTCAGCCTTCCAGCCCCTTATATTCCAGCCTGCAAAGGCAATCATCTCATCAAGCCCGGAATCCCTGTCCACAATGACATACTTTACCTTGTCGGAAGTATATTTTTTATTTTCAATGATAATGCTCAGAATCTGGTCATCAAAGGGGAACTTTCTCAGATCGACCGGATTAGTCAAATTTGCCATGATTCGATACTGGACCAAATTAGGTTCTTCCAGTATTTTCTCCGAGGAAACAGCTCTGCCGTTCATAAACTCAAAACTGTCGAGAGGAAATTCAGCTTCTTTCTCTGTCTTCAGAGTCATGTAAAAATCAGCAGTAAAACTGCCTGTCGCAACTTCAAATTTACCGAGGTTTACGACATAGATTCCTACATACACCTTTTCCGAGACAGCAGATGAAAAGGAAATGAGCATTAAAAAAAGAGTCAAAATAATTTTCATATCATTACAGAAGAACTGAGATTAATCTCTTAAAAAACGCTCCATCTGCATTCGTCAGACCCAGTCTGCCTTTACTCCGAATTTTGCAAATTTTTTGAGTATGGAAGCGTCATCATCGTAAAAGATTGTGACCCTTTTCAAGTTTTTCAGTCTGGCACAGTCATCTGCAGATTTTACATTGAAGAGATCATCCTCTCCGTCCCAATGAGGACAAAGCTGGAAATAAATATCATCTCCCCCGTCTGCATTCAGTTCTGTGACAGAATCCAGAAGTTCGTCAGGAATATCAAGATTTTCAAAATGCTTTTTGACTTCAGGAATGATTTCATAGCTGACAGTATCTGTATCTATTTTTCTGTCTGAAAAATTTTCAGCAAATTCATCCAGATCAAAAATCGGATCAAGAACTTCGCGATGGTACATCAGTTCCTGAATGACCATCAGCTTAAAATTGAAATCCTTAAAATTTTTCATTGTCAGTTCCTGTCAAAGCTTCAGTCATCAGTCAGATCTTCGAGTTTTTCCTTCAATGCTTCAAAGATTTTCTTGTTTTCCTGCTTCGTGTTTTTCTTCTGCTTCACATATCCCTTGATGAAGTTCAGATCATCTCCGCCCTTGACTTTGTAGCCTTTGATCAGGTCAAGCACCTGAAATCTCTGAGTAGCGCTCAAGTTCAGTTCATTGCTTACATTGTCAAATACTTTATAATCTCCCTGATTGAGCACATCTGAATCAGGGACACTTGCCTTTGATGCGCGGGCAAGCAGGATTTTCAACGATTGAATGCTTCTTTCCATCAGTCCCTGAACGAATGCTCCTGTAAGCTTTTCTCCTCTCATATGGTCGGAGATGACCTTCAGAATATGTATCCTGTGGGAATGAAAATAATTTCCTGCAGCCTCGTAAAACCCGGAAGCTTCCATATCCGCAAGACCATCCTGACTGTCCACCAGGTCATTTTTTCTTGCTGGCCTGTCAAAAGTGACGATTCTTTCCTCTTTCAGTTCATGACGGAAATTTGTTTCAGGATAAAAGGATTTTCCTGAAGCACTGTCGGTGATCTTATTGATCAGGAACACTGATCCGATCTTGTAGTCATCCTTTGATGAGCCGGCAATCCCGATATTGACGATCCTGTCCTCTGCACGAGGAGATTCTTTTGCCAGAAGATATGTCGTGGCAACAGCAGACTTGACCTTTCCTGTTCCGCTGAGAATCAGTCTGATCTGTTCATTCTTGAACATGTCGAATTTTGTATACGAAATATCTTTTTTTAATTTAAAAGCATTAATAAACGGAATTGCCTCTCCCGCAAGAGCTGTGATTATATATATCATCAGTGATGAATCCCCTCTTTTTTCAAATCTCTTCCCATCAGATCTTTTACAACTTCCTTGGGAGACTTGTCTTCGTAAAGCATCTTATAAACTTCTTCAGTGATCGGCATTTCCACACCCAGTTTTCTGGAAAGCTGAAACGCACTTTTGGATGTTTTTACCCCTTCCGCAACCTCATTCATTTCAGTGAGGATCTCGCTCAGTTTTTTTCCCTGACCAAGTTTGATTCCCACCGTCCTGTTCCTGGAAAGATCCCCGCAGCAGGTCAGAACCAGATCTCCAAGACCGGCAAGTCCCAGAAAAGTGATCGCATCTGCTCCCATTCTGACCCCGAGTCTTGTCATTTCGTTCAGACCTCTGGTAATCATGGCTGCTCTTGCATTCTGACCGAACCCCATCCCGTCACACACTCCTGCTGCAATTGCAACAACGTTTTTGAGAGCGCCTCCTATTTCCGTTCCCACCACATCCGATGTCCAGTAGGTTCTGAAGTAGCTGAAACTGAAGATTTCCTGCACCTTTTTTGCAGTGAACTGATTCTTTGAGGCAATGCTGACCGCGGTAGGAACTTTCTGCACAATTTCCTTTGCAAAACTCGGTCCGGAAAGAAAACTCAAATTCGGGTGATATTTTTCAGGCAGGCATTCCTCAAAAATATCGGATACAAGTCTGAGTGAATCATTCTCAATTCCCTTGCTGGCAGATACAATCGGAATATTGTCAGGAATGATTTCTTTGATTTTTCCCAGTATTTCGGAAAGGACATGAGAAGGAGGAGCCGATAAAATCAGATCCTTTCCCCGAACCGCTTCTTCCAAGTCAACAGTCGCTTTCATTTTTTCAGGAAGTATAAGTCCGCTCAAATGTTTAATATTCTTATGTTCCTTATTGATCCCGTCCGCCTGATCCTGAGAACGAGTCCATACCAGCACGTCATATCCCTTATCTGCCAAAAGACTGCCCAAAGCAGTGCCGAAACTTCCTGAACCGATCAATCCTATTTTCATAACGCCCTCGAATTCGATTATCGACCAGAATAACCGGAAATCTGAATGATTTGTAGGAACTCCGCACAGGGACAGAAATGGATTGACTAAGCCCTGCAGTGCAAGACAGACTGAATTTATGCAGACAGCACTGGATCTGAAAAAACTTTACGAAGAAGATGAACATCTCTGGCTTTTCGAAAATGCAAAACTGCTGAGAGAAGGCAGGCTCGATCTTGCCGACATAGAACATCTTGCGGAGACACTGGAAGATATGGGAAAAAGAGATTTTAGGGAAATCATCAACAGACTGCGGGTTCTGACTGTTCATCTGCTGAAATGGATTTTTCAGCCGGAAGCGAGATCGAGCAGCTGGAAGGGAACCATTATAGAACAGCGAACACAGTTAAATGCTGAATTTGATGACAGCAAAAATTTATGGAATCATGGAAAAAGCAATTTTGTAAAAGTTTATCTGAAGGCTAGAGAAATTGCCTCTGCTGAAACAGGACTCCCGCTTTCCAGTTTTCCGGAAGAACCCCCATTTACCTTTGAAGATACGGTGGATGAGAAATATCTTCCGGAGTAAGGACAATCCTAAGGCTTCCTGTTTCTCAAACCCTCAGCCTCTCTCCCTTTTTCCTCATGGCCTCTGCCTCTTTTTTTCTGCCTGTTTTCTTCAGAACTTCCGAACAGGAAAAATAATTCTCCGGGTTTTCCGGTTCCATTGTTATGGCAGTTTCTGCCCATTTCAGAACAGTTTCAGAAGGATAAAAAACATCATCCATTTCACTGAAATCTGCAATCAGTTTTCTGATCAGATCAGCAGTCCAGGGAGATGTATCAAATTCAGCGCAGACTTCCTTCGGCTTTTCTGTGCTCACTCTGCAGGAGAGATCGGCGAGTCTAGAAAGCACAAGGAAAGATTTCGGTTCGAGTTTCAGTATTCCCCTCCCCAGTTCATAAACTTCAGAAAACTGATCTTCAGTGAGTTCAGTTTCTCCTGATAGTTCTCTTGACTGACTGTCAAATTTTTCCTTGTCCTGAAAATGATTCAGAAGTTTTTTATCTGCGTTTTTTTCAGAAACAAAAAAAGCAGCTGCTCTTTCGATTTCAGAAACAGGAGATGAAAAAAGAAGTTTCCCGGATGAACCGACAAGAAAAGAATTGATACCGTCCTTTACTGTATTTTTTGTCATATATTTATTATACAGATCATCAGATATTTGCGCAACAGGCATTTTTGTTCTGCTCAGTTTTAAATCTCCTGCCCGGGACTTTTTAATCAGTCCGACAGTCGGAAGCCTGCTGTGAAATTTTTTATGAAGCTTTCCAAGACTCAGAAGATCTTCTTCTGCTTCAATGAAGAGGGCTAGAAAAGCCTTTCTTTCAATTTCAGCCTCACCGGAAAGCCATTCTTTTTTTTTCAGGCTAGGCACTTTTTCTCCAGGAATCAGTACCTCAAACTCATCAAGTATATTGTGAACAAAACTGTCTTCCGGAAAAACCTTGAGATAGTCCGCCGCATATGACTTGTACTTTTCCTTATCAGGAAGACACTCTGAATTATTCCCGGACATCGCGTATCTCAGATTGTCAAAACGTTTTCTCAGCTTTTCAAACTCATCCACTTCCTTCTGTGAACCGTTTTCTTCAGTAAGAATTTTCATTATTTTTGCAAGATAAAAAGGATGTCCTTTCCAAATCAGTTTTTTCTCAGAACTGACAAGAAAAACTGCAGGAATCATATAATAACCTTCCATATACTGACTGAAAAGACCGGCAGGGAGAGAACCGCTTACAAAGTCAGATTTTGCGTCTCTCAGACACTCTGCCATATCCTCCTTTTTCTGATCAGAAAGACCGACCACCGTCAGTATATCACTGTATTTCTCCTGCAGCCCGTTCCATTCCGAAAGGGAATTTACCGAGTTGTCATCCCAGGTGTTCCAGAAAATGACAGCTGTATATTTTTTTTTGAATACGGCAGGTTTTTCGCCTGTCCATTTGATATTCTTCAGATCCGGAACGGTATCTCCTGTCTTGAGTTCTGATGGAGCAGCCTGAGATTTTTTATTCATATTCAATCCTGTCAATTTTAGTATTCAAAGAAGATTGTCCTGATTGGGCAGAAATTCTCACCCTTGCACAAACTGATCGTCAGCAGACATCGATTGAATAACAATATGCAGACATACTGTTATTCAATTCTATAATCTGCCTATCCAATAAGCGCAGTCAGCTTCTGATCCATTCAAGACTTTTCTGTCCTGCTTTAATGATTCGGTGAAGCCTGCTTATTTTTTCATTCAGTTCATCCTTTAAATCAGGATTGATCTTCACTGCTTTCTCAGCCAGACTCAGAGCCTTGTCCGGCAGATGCAGATTTTCCAGATAAAAAGAACAGAATACATAACTGTCAGCTGATTCAGGATCAAGAGAGATCATTTCAGACATCCATTTAGGAGCAGCTTCATAAGGGAAAAGCCCTTCTCCGTTTTTATCGGCCTCATCAAGAAGAACCTTGTAGTCCTGGATACTGAATGAAGAGGTGCTTAGTTCAGTGCAGATTTTTCTGAAATCTTCATAGTCGGCACTTGCGGAAGATCGGAGCAGAAAATTAATGACTTCCATACAGTTTGGAACTGTCTTCAGAATTTTACTTCCCCAGCCCTTCAGCTTCTTAAGGTTTTCTGAATTATATAAAGCTTTATAATTCAGAAGATCAATGCGAAGTCTTTCAAACAGATCCCTTTCGCCTGTAAGCTCCTCAATATCTTTCTCCTTCAAACCCGAATTCAGAAGGCCGTTCAGAATCGAGAAGGCTTCACTGACATTTCCATACCAGAGAAACTTCTTTTCAGGACTGATGAGAAAACATCCGCTTTCTCCCAGAAGTGTATTATCGGTAACATAAGCTTTGTAGACTTTCTCGGAAACTGTACCCACAGGATATTTTATTTCTTCGGAACGGCTTTCCAGAAACTGAGAAACTTCATCAGCAGAATTTCTGCTGATTCCGAAAAGACTGATTTTTTCGCCGAATGCTGCCAGGATTCTGTCTGTCTCAGCGGATATCCTTGTACCGTATTCTTCGGCACAGTCAATTGCAGTAATTACTGTGTATTTTCCTCCCAATTCCGACTTCCCCTGAACCCATTTGATTTTTCCCGGATCAGGGGCATCTTCACCGCACAGAAGATGATCATAATTGCAGATCAGTATGCGAAGATCCTCATCCCGATCAAATGTTTTGTAACAGTCTTTTGCATGAGCTCTGATTTCATCCTTGTGCGGATTGTCTGCATATTTCCCGCCTGCACCCAGAAGATCCAGTGAAAAGAGCCGGTCTCTTAGATCAGCTGCATCCATAATTTTTTTTCTGTATTCGGGCTTCACAAAATTTTTCAGATTCGGTTCATCACTCAGCTCAAAAGGATTTCCCTGCCAGAGAAGTCTCCCTTCTTCATTTACCAGGAATGCATTCGGATATCTGTTGACATCCTTCATATATGAATCGTAGAGGTCCTGAGAGCAGATGCCTACAGGATAAAAAACTGTATCTCCTCTTTCGGAAAGGAACTCTTCAACGGTCTCCTTGTCTTCAGAGGTAATAGCTGCACAGACTATTTTTTCTCTGTATTTTTTGGGAATCTCATTCATGTACGGAGGTTCATCATAATATACATCTGTCTTGAAGCATTCAATCAGCATCAGCTCTGATCCGATTTCCGCCTTAGGCCCCTTTATCCATTTCACTCCTTTCAGACCCGGGACAGTCCGTCCCTCCTTGAGTTCGAACTTGAAAGATATTTTATCATTATTTTTCATTATTTAATCCTTTATCTCACTTGAAATACTGTGCAGCAGCCTTTTTTCCTGACTGAATACGAAGCATATGATCTCTTCTGGATTCCAGCGTATCCCGACGAAAATCTCCGGTCACTTTCAGTCCTTCCTCTGCTGCTTTCAGCGCTTCATCAGTCAGATACAGCTTGGCAAGCGCATCGCAGTATGATTCCCATAAGTGATCAGATTTCGGATCCAGTTTTACCGCCTGATGGAGCCATTTGATACCGTACTCATGCGGCTTGGCCGTTTCCAGAGAATCGAATGAATGGAAAAGAAGTCTGAGCTGTTCCGAGTTAAATTCTGATGTGTCTATTTCACTGCATACAGAGAGAATTTCATCATAACCGATCTTTCCTGCTTCCTTCAGAAGTATATCCAGTATATAATTGTTTCCAGGATAGACTGCCAGTGCCTTTTTTGCAAGTTTATGCAGCTCCTTGAACTTCTTTGGATCAAGTGCAGGGCTGTCCTCTCCAGTATTATTTACTGCAAAATCCTGGAATTCCTGAAGATGTTCTGCATATTTAATCAGACTGTCTTCAGGGTTTCCTTTTTCCAAAATATGGGAAACTGCCATATCTGCTTCCCAGGGTTTGCCGCACCAAAGGAGTTTTCCCTTTGCATTGATCAGGAAAGTCAGAGGATCTTCCGTGCTTCCAAGCATCGGAATAAACCTGCTGAAAAGCTCCCCGGGAATCAGGCCTACGCCATAATTCATATACTCTTTCTGTTCTGACAGAAAACCGTCAATTGTATCAGGCTCATCCTCACTCAGCCCGATCACAGTCAGCTTATCCTTGTATTTCTTTTTGAGCCTGCTTATTTCAGGAAAGGACTGCATATGAGAGTTGCCTACATCCCAGAAATCCACAAGAGTCAGTCCTTTGCCGAGCTCAGTTTCATTCTTAATCCATTGAATCGGTTCGAGCTCAGGAACAGTCTCTCCAGGAATAATATAGTCGAAATGGCGGATTAAATCAGACGCTACCGGATCATCAGGAAAAATCTCCAGAACTTTTTCAGCCAGTTCAATGATCTCTGATTTCCTTTTTAGATTCTCAGTCAGTCTGCATCCAATCTCATCACTGAGAGCATCCAGTTCCCCTGTCAGCTTCCCTGCCTCTGTCAGTTCTTCTTCTGATTTTCCTTCATCCAGCATATTCAGGAATGACTGAAGCAGAAACACTGACCCGTACCAAAGAATGACTCCCTTGGAATTCAGAAGGAAGGCACACGGTGTTTCCTTCATTATTCCTGTGAGAGATGCCTTGAGTTCTTCGGAGAGAATTCCTGCACTGTATTTGAAAAGACCCTCCTGCTCTTCCAGGAAAACTTCAGCAGTCTCTTCGTCATCCAGAGTCAGCGCAAATAAACTTACTTTGCCTTTTCTGCTTTCACTGATATCATTGAATATCGCAGCTGCTTCGATATTGTCCTCTGTGCCGGATTCCCAAATGAAAAAGGCAGTCAGCTTTTTTCCAAGGACTGCTTTTTTTCCTTTGATCCACTTTACACTGCCGAGATCAGGAAATTCGCTTCCTGTCTGCAGTCCGTCTTTATCTTTTTTTTTCATTATAATATATCTCCCATAATCATGTTCAGCCCGGCTGACTTTTTCTCTGGAGCAGACGATGAATCTCATCTGACTGTTCAGCCAGGCCGTAAAAACTGACCGGACTGTTCATTTATCCTGATTATGCTCATTCCTTCAGCACCCTTGCCTTGTTTACATTTGAACACAGTAAACCTTCCAAATTCGGAATAAGCGGAAAATCCGGGTAATCTGCTTTCAGTTATTTCAAAAACTCACCTTTCCTAAAATTAAAACTGGATCTCGGTCTCTTCCTGCGTGGAACAACGGATGAAAAAGCAGGAACAGATTTCTCATTCGGCAATCAAATCCGATTCACTTCTTCAGTCAATCATTTGAGAAAATCTTAATCAGTTTTGATCTGCAGAAAGATGAATTTCGGGCTGTCCTTATGCATCGTCTCTTTTTTTGGTGTGGGGATTCAGTATTGAAAGAATGAAAAAGGAAACCCTCCTTTTTCTTTTTGCTGAAAATGCTGAGTGACTTGATTTTTTTATGACAATTGCTGCACCTTCCATTCCCTGAATCGTTGTTCAGTGCTTTGAAAAGACAAGCTTACGGCAGGCAGGTGTCAGGCTTTGATTAGAAAGTCAGAGTCATATTCAGCATATACGTTCTTCCAGGCTGCGGGATGATTGAGGAGAGATCTTTCGTAATAGTAATTCCCGGAATTGCCCTGCCCGACTCCGGGATGATTATAGGATTTATTGAACAGGTTTCCTATCTTGATCGTGAGATAACCGTAATCGCCGAAATTAAATGTGAGTCCTGCATCTGCGATGAAATATGGATTCAGTGTTCTTTCTTTTTCCTTTGTAATCCTTCTCAGTATGCTCTCTTCATCATTCTCAATAGGATAATCATTTCTCTGGGCATTGCGAAGATAAAATTCTCTTCTGCTGACATAGTTTCCTCTCAAATTAATAATGAAGAGATTCTTCACCGGAATGTTGAAACCCAGATTGATCTTGGAAGGAGCAATGTCCCCCAAATTGGAATACTTTGTTCTGCGTGGAATATTTTTTGCCTGATCCTTGAAAAGGTATTCGTATTGTCCTAAAAAAGTATCACCTTCCTTCCATTCGCCTAACTGAAAATCATAATAGATGCTGCTCTGTGCCTGGGTAAATGTATAATAGGTGTAAAAGCTGATAGGAGCCGATCCGCTGATAAAATTGGAAAAATTCCATCTGAATTTGTATTCAAATCCGTAAATTCTTCTTTTTCCGGCGTTCTGAGCATTCTCCTTAATTACGTTATCATATCTGGAATAATAGACGGAAAACTCATTCAGTGCCTGTTTTCCCTGATGCATATAGATTGCTTCACCGGTCCTCACTTTTTCCGGTTTAAGCTTGAGATCCGCAGTCCTTCCGCTGAATCCTCCGAACAGGTTCAAAGGAGAAGGTTCATTGAATGCTTCTCCGTACAGAAGCTTGAATGCATTCCTGTCGTCAAATTTGTAAATTCCAGTGATTCTGGGATTGATCGACTGACCATAAATGGAGTTATGATCGTACCGTATTCCAGGACTGAATCTGAATTTGCCTATTTCAAGAATACTGAGAAGAAAAGCTCCCCGATCATAAGTTCCTATAGTATTTTCATCAGGCATCCTGTTCTTTGGTGATGGTCCTTTGAGCAGATATGGATCAGTGCTGTGCATTATAGAATATCCGTTTGGAGTCACTTTATCAATACCCTTGTTTACATCAGGATTCAGATAGTCCACTGAACTGAACGAAGATCCCCACCAGTATCCGGGAACATCGTATGATTTTGTCAGCTTTTTAAACTCGGCCTTAAGTCCGCCGATCAGCTTCAGACTGCTGCTGAATTTGTATTCAATGTTCTGATTTCCGAGAAGACTTTTGCTGATTTCATTCCATCTGGTATAACTGACATAGGAATACATTTCTTTTCCTGGATTCCAGTCATCCACTGCTTCTGCCCAGTTTCCGTAAATTCTGCTGTCTCTGTAATTCAATAGAGTATAGGAGCTTACTTTTTCGGAAAGATCTACCTGATTTTCTGCATATATGCTGATCCCCGACTTACCCCACATGGTTGCAGGCTGTGACTTGTCTCCAGGATAGGTAGGTCCATATCCTTCATACTTATTTGTAATATTTACCCCTACTTTCACCGTTTTATAGGAACCGCTGATGACAGTTCCCCAGTCATTGACCGGGTCTGCATATTTACCGAAGGGTCTGCCTGCATCTCCCTTTGCAAGCATCGGACCCCAGACGGTCGGATGGCCTACCCAGTATCTCGAATTGTATCCGTAATTGGATACGTTCTTATTTGCATCATCTCCTTCCTGCTTCCTTGCAGAAATTGCAAGACTGAAATCTCCTATCTGTGAAGTAATGCCTCCGTCAACAGCCCATGTATTCCCGCTTCCGTACATGAAACTTGTTTTTCCTGATACCTTCCTGCCTTCGTTTTCTTTCCCGTCTTTTGTAATGATATTTATGATACCCTGAAAAGCATTTGGTCCATAAACAGCAGAAGCCGGTCCGTAAATGACCTCCACCCTCTTTATATTCGCAATAGGATACTGTCTGCTCGGGGTCGCAACCTGTGCCCAGAGATCGTTCTCAATGATTCCGTTGATCATAAGAAGTGTTCTGGAAGTAAAAGGAGTCCTGTATCCTCTCTGGTATAAATTTGCATTATCTGTTCCCATCGTCCCGATATAATCAAATCCTGGAAGATCTCTGAAAATATCATCCAGGCTGGTATATCCCCTGTTCTTAAAGTCCTGCTCCGTGACAACCATAGTGGAGGCCGGAACATTGAGCAGACTTTCCTTTGTTCTCGATGCAGTCACAACCTCAGTGGACTTTAATATGTCAAAAACATCTTCCGCCTGCTTGGCAACATTTTCTGCAGCTACAGGAAATTTTAGGGAAGGATCTCTGCCAAGTGAAGTATTCAAAAGATTCTCTTCAATACTCTGCCTGTTTTCCTTCTTCGAGATGTTTATTTTCATCTTCAGCGCTGCTTTTTCAGTGTCTTTTCTGATTGTATCCAAATCGGAGTTTTTCAGTTCCTTTTCATCCAGTTTCAAATCTGTGCCCGCTTCCAGATATGCTGTACTCTGGTGAGCATCTATCATCAATCCTGTATCTGCATCGTACATCTGCAGGTACAGAATCAGATTCCCCAGTCTGTCTTTTTTATAATGACACTCAATTAAAACGGAACCCTTTTCCGAGGCCGCAGTGGAAAGATTTTCCTGAAGAGAGGCTCTTCCTGCAATTTTGGGCACCATCCCCATCCTTGCAATCTGCTCTTCAATGTTCTTGTAATATTTTTCTTCTGCTGAAGCATCCTTGGCTGTCTTATAAGGATAAAAACCGCCGACGTAAACTGTCCTGCCGGAACTCTGAGAAGATATTTTCAAGGGAAAAAATATCAGAAAAGCAGGAATTAAAAGAGTATATGAAAAAAAATAACGAAATAAAATCACAGTACCTGCTTTAATTTTAATGAGGGAAAAATATTCTTTTAACAAAAAAGAACACTGGACAATGTTCTCATATTACCGTACATTGCAACCAGAAAATTATATTTTTCATTAAATCATGCTTCAGTATACTGAAAATTGATACATAAACCTCTCAGACTGAAATCTGTCTGCCTTTTCCCTGTTTCACAAAAGGAAATTATGACAGGATTCATTGCATCTCTCAAGTTTAAGAAAAGAATTTCTTTGCTTCATACTGAAATACATATATGATACACAACAATATCCAGACTGCCTCGAAACAGACAGGAAAGAAATCTTTTTTCCTGAACAAAACTGCTCAGAATTCCGGCAGCAATACAGCACTCACATCCCCGACGGTGATAACGTGAAAACCGATTCTTACTTGAAGACATTTTAGATCCGGAAATTACTGTATTGGATTTAAACTGCAGGATCTT
The DNA here is from genome assembly GCA_035345895.1 of Leptospiraceae bacterium. Classification (GTDB taxonomy): domain Bacteria; phylum Spirochaetota; class Leptospiria; order Leptospirales; family Leptospiraceae; genus DAORDI01. The sequence continues at coordinate 3,293 of DAORDI010000084.1, read as the reverse complement.
AAAAAACTGCTGCAGATTCACCTGCCGGGGAACCGGAATCAGAAAGTTTCCTTTTGACTGAGAGAATGAAAAATCTTTCAGCTATGACTTTTTACGGTACTGTTCTCTGCCTGAAGATCAGTTCATATTTGCAAAAGTCTTGTTCAGTACATCCAGAATCTGTCCGTGAATTTTCCCGTTGGAAATCAGAACATCGGAAGGATAGGAAAGAATTTCCTGATCTTTAAAATCGGAAATATCTGCTCCTGCTTCCTGCAGAATGACTGAAGCTGCAGTCAGATCAAACTGTTCTACTTTCCTTTCCCAGATCCCGTCAAGTTTTCCCTCGCATAGAAAACAAAGATCAACGATAAGCGACCCTGTCCTGCGGATACTTCTTGCTGAACTGACAAATGCAGTGAGTTCTGTGATAAAATCTCTCAGATTCGAATTTCGTGAGGGGAATGAAAAAACTAAAAATGCTCTTTGAATGGAAGAGATTTCTGAAACCTGAATATGAGTACCATTCTTGAATGCACCCGATCCTGAAATAGCAGTATATACACTGTCTAGACCGGGCAAAATGATAAATCCCATCACAGCAGAGCCTCTGTATTTTAATCCGATGGAAATTGCATAAAGAGGAAGACCTCTCAAGAAATTCATGGATCCGTCTACAGGATCAAGAACCCATTGAAAGTCATTTTTCCCTGGAATATTTTCTGCTTCAGATAATACAGAATCACTCGGAAACTTGGAACGTATGAGATCAGTGATTCTCTCACCAAGACGCAGATCACAGAGATCCAGCCTTTTCTTTTCCTCTTCGTCGGATACGGTATCACGGATCAAAAGCTCAGACTGAATCGAATTTGCAAAAAACTCAATGGATGTTCTGTTTGCTTTGATATGATCAAAACGGACTTTTACTTCATCGGCTGGAAAATTCAAATTAGCAGTAAAAATAGCCATAAAACTTAAACGACAAGTTCGTCTTCTGCAGATCTTGCAACGACGATTTCTCCCTGCTCTTCGAGTTTACGGATAATATTTACAATCTTCTGCTGTGCATCTTCCACGTCCTTCAATCGGACAGGTCCCATAAAATCCATATCTTCTCTGAGAAGACTGGCCGCTCTTTTGGACATATTCTTGAATATTTTTTCCTGAACCTCTGCATCCACAGATTTCAGTGCTTTTGCCAGATCTGTATTGTCCACCTCTCTCATCACCTTCTGAATAGCTCGGTCATCCAAAAGAACAATATCTTCGAATACGAACATACGTTTTTTGATTTCTTCTGCCAATTCCGGATCTTCTTCTTCGAGTGCTTCGATGATTGTCTTTTCCGTTCCACGGTCTACATTGTTCAGGATTTCGACCACTGCATCTATACCTCCCGCAGACGTATAGTCTTCGGAAGCGAGAGTAGAGAGTTTTCTTTCAAGAACCCGCTCCACCTCACGGAGAACGTCAGGACTGACCCTGTCCATTGTGGCGATTCTTTTTGCGACATCTGCCTGAATATTGTGCTGAAGTGCAGAAAGGATTGTGGCTGCTTTATTCGGATCCAGATAAGATAAAATAAGTGCGATTGTCTGCGGGTGCTCCCCCTGTATGAAGTTCAGGAGCTGTGCTGGATCTGTTCTTCTCACAAAGTCAAAAGGTCTGACCTGAAGTGAGGAAGTAAGACGGTTGATAATATCGATTGCTTTCTGATTTCCGAGTGCCTTCTCTAAAAGAGATCTGGCAAAATCAATACCGCCATTTGTGATGAATTCCTGAGCCATCATGAGTTCGCTGAACTCAATCAGTACTTTTTCCTTGTCTTCAGGAGTTATTTTGTCAATTCTAGCGATCTCAAATGTAATCTGCTCAATCTCATCTTCTCTGAGATGTTTAAAAATTTCAGTGGATACCTCACCGCCTACTGCGATAAGAAAAATTGCCGCTTTCTGTCTGCCTGATAAATTTGTCTTTCTGGAGCTTTGCATTTGGGACACCTGATTTGATTATCGGAAAGGAATTTGAGAAAAAAAACAAAAAACCCCGCAATAGCGGGGTTATAGAATGAGTTACTTGCCTTGGTCTGCTTCTTCAGCAGGCTTTTCACTGCCAGTATTCAAAAGTTTAAAAGTCACCCTTCTGTTCTTAGCCGATGTTCCATCAATGCCTGGAATTGTTTCTGAAGAACCTGCTCCTCTAGTCATCATTCTCTTTTCCGGGAAACCCAGTTTTACAAGAGAATCTCTTACAGATTCAGCACGTTTAGTAGAGTAAAAAATATTTCCCAATTTTTTACCTTCTTTTTCTTCAGGTCCCTTTGTATCAGCGTGACCGGTAATTTCCAGTTTTACGCCTTCAGGAAGTTTTTCAAATGCTTCTTTTACGATAGCACCGGAAACTTTTACCCATTTTACAAAATCCTTTCTGTTAGGGATTTCCCATTTTTTATATTCGAATCCTTCTATGGAGCTTCCGTCAGGATAACGAACCCCTTTCAGTTTTTCGTTGAATTGGTTGATTAAAGCATCAATGCCAGTATCCAGAAGATCTCTCTCCGTCGTCTTGACAGGGGGTTCTTCAGTCGGTTTATCTTCTTTCGGTTTCTCAACTGCAGGCTCCACCTTATCTTCCTTAGGGGGAGGAGTGTCTTTTTTGTCTGCCGGATTACAATTAGCCAGTCCAAACAAAAACAGGCAGGCAAGTGCAAAAGGCAGTATTGAATTCTTAGCCATAGTATTGCTTCCTTTTTTCATGTCGTTGTACTCTTACTATCATTACAGAATAAAAAAGAAACCTTTTTTTACAAGTAAATTTCAGGGAGATTCAGATTCGTCCATAAAAACCATTGGACAAAAGACTGCTCCTGCTGATATCAAGCTTAAGCCCTGACATCCAGTTTTTAAATTCCGGTTCATTGACTCCCGCCTTTCTCAGCCCCTCTCCAATTCCAAGATATGTTTCCGATTTATCCTGCCAGTTGAGAAATCCATGACCCTGGGAAATCAGGTTCAGCTCGGAAGTAAAATCCAGATCCTGCCCGTTTTTTACAGAGAGGTAAGTCAGATCCCTCACATCCCTGTGATACAGTGCTGAAGCAGCTGCCTTTTTTGAGGAAGATCCGCTGATCGATCCCACTGAGTTGGAAATGCTGGAAACTGAATCAAATGCTCTTGAAATGGAATTGACAGAAGTGGAAATGGAATTGAGCGACTGAGACGCATTTGAGATGGAATTCAATGTGGAACATTGAGCAAGAATGAATAAGGTCAGAATAGAAAGTTTTTTATGCACAGATTTCTCCTGTAGAT
>DAORDI010000083.1:0-19193 GCA_035345895.1 Leptospiraceae bacterium | reverse complement strand
GTATCCTGATCCACAGACATTCCGTCAGGAAGTCCGGATGCGCTGAATTCAAAAGGCTGACTTCCGGTGACAGTCGGCGTCAGAGTGACCGGCTGATCCTTTGTTACAGAATAGGAACCCGCAGAGAAACTGAGTGAAGGAGGAGAAAAACCGGTTTTGTCAGGGTTGATCTGAAGCGTCAGACTGTACTTTGCAAATCCTGTTTCATTTGCGGCACTGATTATATAAGTTGTAGATGACATTGTATCTACAGGATATCCCGAAACAGTGCCTGTTTCCCTGTCGAAAGTCACTCCGGTAGGAAGAGGTCTGTTGATGCTGTACTGAACTCCCGGAACCTTTTCACTGATCGGGGATATGGAAAATTTCTTTCCTACGAGAAGAAAATAACCTGCTGCAGGATAGTTGACTGTGGGAGGCTTGATGATTACTGCCGGCTTAGTGCCGATTTTCAGTCGGAAAGAAGACTGCTGGTATCCGTCGCTTGCAATGACTGTCAGTTCAGAAGCCGGTTCTTCTGCGACCAGTTTTCCTGAGATTCTGCATCTGCCGTCCAGATACAGCCCATAAGGAAGTTTTCCGGAGGAGAGCCAGCAGTAAGAAATCCTTCCCTGCTTCACTGAACCTTGAATACTTGTCCGTTCATCCACAGTAAAAGCTGCTTCCGATGAAGGGAAACTCAGATCAGCCAGAGGTGTGTACGGTTTCATCCGGAATGCTTCCGTACTGATCATTACAAACCGGACCCCCTTTGTCGGAGAAAGAGGCATTTTCTCACAGGCAATCCGAGTTCCCTTGGAAATGTTCGGCACGTTAAAATAAACGCTTCTGCTGTCCCGAACCTTGAGATTCAGCACAGGTGTATTGTCCATTGTACAGGAAATAGTGTACGTATTGTCTTCCAGCGGTGCGGCGAAAGTGACAAGAACTTCTGTTCCTACTGTTCCGTTGTTCGGTTCCATTTTCTCAATGTAGTTCACTGCAGGAAGCTCATAAAGAACCTTTTCTCCCCTGACCGGCTGAAGATAAAAAGCACTGCCGTTCTGATTCATTTTCGGAACCTCACTAGTCAGAGTCTTTGCAAAAAATGCAGAATCCATTTCCTGATTCAGATCTTCTGCCTTGATTCCGTATCCTTCAACGGTTTTTGCATTGTTCAGTATTCTGCCGTAACTGGAGATCCGGGGATATTTTTTCACGTAACTGGGATATGTTTCATTTCCTTTGGATTTTCCGCAGTACTCCTTGTGCATATTCCTGTGAATCGTTTCCAGGTTTGCATAGTAGTATAACTCATCAGCACCCCATCTGAACTTGCTGTCGCTCTCATATACAGCGTAAGGGTACTTGAAACATTTCAGATCCTCTTCATAAGACTCTACATCAAAATCATATCCTTTGAATCCCTGCCCGATGATGTTGAGATCCACTTTCCCCGGATCTACTGTCCATCTCGCAACAGAAATCTTCACCTCATTGACCTTGGCAAGAACAGTCTTCAGGTCGCTGATTGCCGATCCTGCATTGTAAAACGGAGCAAACCAGCGGATAATCTCTGCCAGTTCATTGGATTCGTCTCTTGTGCTTGCAGCAGTGGAATTTACAAAGAGCATAAATGTGGAATCCTTCGATACCGCAACAAAAGGAGGAGGAGCGCCCATGACAATCTGAATTTCGTACGGAACCTCAAATGCACTGTACTTGTCGGTCAGAACAGCGTCCACAGTGTATTTCTCACTTCCGTTTCTCTGCATAAACTTTACGAATGTGTTTCCTCTTGAATAATCCTTTCCGTCTGCAGAAACCTTCTTCGTATTGTTTTTCGTTTCCACTTCCAGATTTATATTGTCGAAAAGTGTTCCGTAAGGCACCATAAGTATGACCTGGCCCTTTGTGAATACATACTGACCGGTGACATCATCAAAGTATCCGTAGGGTTTCAGTTCCAAAGTGGATACTGTTTTAGGTATACCGACTGCACCGATTTTTGTGATTTCCGGGAAGTCCACAAGTTCCAGTTCACTTCGAGTCAGCTTCCTCCCCTTCTTCAGATTTTTTCCTGCAGCAAGATTCTCCTTGGACACCTTGACTGTATAGTCTGCTGTGCACCCGTTGGAACCGCTGACAGTGAATGTGACAGGAGAGGAAAAACTGTTCAGAGACTGTCCGGAAATCTGCACATTGGATCCGATTTTGACCGAGGTTCCGTAAACGGAAAATGAAGTCTTCAGTGAGGAAACGTCAGCATCGGGAGGAAGTACAGCCTCGTACCAGACAGAAGAAGCATCTGAATTCTGACGCACTGCAGTCAAAGGGTAATCTGTAAAATAAAGACCTGCAAGCTCGCATGTATAATATTTCTTTTTTGTAATTACAGTGTATTTTTTTTCCGTTCCGTTTTTTGCAGTGACTGTAAAGGTTCTGTTCTGAGAGAAATCATTGACTGTTTTTCCTGTGACTTGATCTGCCCCCTCCAGTCTGACTTTTTCCCCGTCAATTGTAAACACTGCGGAAAGTTTCGTAAGATCCTGAAACGGAACTTCTGTTATGATGACCTCGCCTGTAATGACTCCCTGAACCGCTCCGGCTGCAGGTTCTGAATCACTTCTGAGTGCAAAGGAAAGGAAGGAGTTTGTATAAGTTTCATCTCCTGTTCTGGGAGTCACTGTAATTGTGCCTGCATAGTTTCCGTTGGAATCCAGAACCTCCACAGCCTTGGGAGCGCCGTTCAGATCCAGATTCAGAGTTTCACCGCCTGCCTTCTGTCCTGCAGAACCGGGTGCACCTGCAGAAGAATTTTCAGAGGGTTTTTCGGATTCGCTGCTGACTGAGGAAGCTTCCCGCACCGAGGTGTTTCCCACTGTTATGGATTTCCCGTCTGCACCGACCAGACTGATGTTCATGCTGACCTTCGAGGGGGCTTTGTTCAGAAACAGATACGCTGCGACAGCCTTCCATTTTTCTTCAGCCTTTTTCTTTATCCCTGAACAGTCAACGATGCTGAAAAGCACGAAAATCATAAAAACATTTATTATCCACTTCATACAGTTCTTCCCAATGTCATTTTAAATCTGTTTATTCTTTTCGGACGCTGAGTTTGAAAAAAAGAATTCTCAATAATTTCAAAATCTGAAATTTCATGATTCAGTTCAGGGAAAACCCTGAATCCATTCTTCTGCATCCGATCTTTTTCTTTTATTATTGGCTTCCTGAGCGAAAGCGGAAGCAAATCATTTTTGCGTCTCCTTCTCATTTTGAGAATATTTTTTTACAAAGAACCCTGTATTTCACAATTGTATTTTAACATACTATTTTACTAAAGTTCATTATGAATTTAAAATCGGCGATCCGGAAGATATTCAGGGAAAACCCTGAAAGGTTTACTTTTTATAAAAAGACTCCGATTTAAAAAGAGTATTTTCCGTCGTATGAATTCAATGATGAGGTATATATGAAAAAAAAAGAAATTGTTTCCTTGACAGTTCTTCTGAGTCTGCTTGCTTACTGCAGCAGTGACGAAAAAGGAACCAAAGCGGGAAAACAGAAAAGGGATGCTGCACTGGCAATAATGCTCTCACAGACTCCTTACGATCCCGATCAGGCTGCAATTGATGCAGTTGATGCAGACATTGTAAATCCCGGACCTCTGAATATGAATGTAAAATCTGTCACTGCCTCCTCATCGGCAGTGAGTCTGGGAAAAAACTGCAGACTCTCTGCTTCAATACAGAGTGATTATGATGCAAAGAATGTGCTCATCCGTTTCCTTTTCGTAAACAAATCGCAGATTGATGCAGGCATTACGTCCGACCTGAAACAGTTTGAGGTTCTTGACAGAATTCCATATATAAAGAAGGGAACAGTCAGCTACGACTTCAACCTTTCCATTCCTGATGCAGGCACATCCCACAGCGGATCGTATACGATATATACAATATTGGATCCGGAAAACAAAAGAGACAGTTCATTTCAGAAAAGCGGTATGCTTTCCGGCGTGAACAGATCCGGAGCGGCTGTCGTCACAGTGGATTCATCCTCATCAGGAACAAGAGATCTGTACATCAGCAGTCTGAAAGCTAGAGACTCAGTCATCATACTGAAACCGAATCAGACATATGTAAAAAGCAGGATTGGAATATCTCTTGAGGCATTCTCGAGAAACAAGGATGCTGAAAATGCAGATGTGGAATTCTTCTTTGCGGATACGAACGGAACAAAACTCACGTCACTCGGAAACCTTCTGGTATACAATTCTTCCTCCGGAACAGGATCTCAGTATTTCAGGTTCAGCACAATGAAGGCAGATCAGAAGGCAAATGCCGATCTGATTCTAATCCCCTCCTCTGCAGCAGCACTCGCCAATATGCAGAATTATGTTCAGACAAACGGCCTGAATTCTCTGAAAGTCTATGCAGAAATCAATCCGACAGGAGCTGTATCTGAAGTCAATTCTCCCGGCGGAGCCACTTCAAATTCTGCTTCAGTTTCAGTCACCGCTGCAGTGGATACAGGAATCAAGTATGTACCGCTTGTCGGAACGATTCCGGGAGACGGAAAAGCAATCAGTGCTTCATTGAATACTGATCCTCTGAAGGAATATTCTGCAGGATATACCACTGGAACTCTCGGAGACAAGTCTCTTTTTGCAGTGGATATGGATATCAAGGCATACGGAAAAATACTGAAGAATACAACAGTAATAGGGCATGGAGAAGCAAAGAGCAATATATATATGTTTGATATTATCAGCAGAACTCTGTTTCAGGCATACGCTCATGCAGAACTGATCCCGATCAGAATGTCCTCCTCTTTTGTGGACGCGGAAGTCAAGGCGATGAATCTTTCAGGAGATCTTGCAGTCGTTTACAAAAAATATGAGACAGGGGCAAAATCCTATTACTGGTATACAACTAAATACAAGGACAAGAAGATAGAGAAAAGAATATTCGTATACGGTGTCCCTGTAAAACTTACGGGAGTCATTGCAGGGATACTGCTGTCCAAAAATAAAAATCAGCTTTCTGAATGCACCATCAATTCCTGCAGACCTGAAGAATTTAATGAAGGTTTTTCTGAAATCAATTACAAGGACTACAGTGTATCTCAGATTCATGTGAGAAACAATTTTGAAATCAATGTGAATCCCAGAATCCTCCTCCGGGGATTTGCACAGGCAAAGCCGGATACAGGGGTCACTATGGGACTGGAAGGCCAGCTGACCATTCTGGATATTTTCCCTTCGGCAAAAGGAACCGCAGCGGTAAGAATGGTGAACAATGCATATCAGGTGGAAATCGAATTCAAGGAAACACTGGATGTATTTATGGAATATCTTTATGGAAAACTGGAAATGTTTGTGGAAATTCCGTATCCTAAAATCAGTTTCTGGGACGCTTCCATCGAATACTACCGCAAATATTGGACACTTGTCAGCTGGAATTCTCTGGGAGATTTCAAGGACAGGTTTCTGGATGAAAGCCAGTTTATCAGAATCCATCTCTATACCGGAGAAATTAACTTTACTTACTGAATGCATTCGGCAAAAAGGATATGATGTCAAGAACCTCATATCCTTTTATCCGCTCAGAGACTTCAAAACAGTTGAGGGTCTCTGCCCTTCTCATTCCGGTTTCCGTTCAGCCGTCTCTAAGCCCTCGAAAATACTGCAATGAATAAAAAGAAGATCATTCCAATACTGTTTCTGTCTTTCGTAGGAATCCTTGTCTGGAGCATTCTCTGGAGCATATGGACATTTTTTACGAGTGCAAATTTTGAGTGGACACTGAATGACAGGAAAATGTACAGATTTCAGTCCGAAGCATTTCAGATTACTTCCTCCGAACAGTTCCGCCTGAAAGGAACCGGATTGGAAACAAAAATCAATGCTGTGCTGAACTTCAGAGTTCTTTCAGTAGAAAAGGAAAGAGTAAAGCTTGCCTTTCAATTCTCTCCCTTTGAAATGGAGATCGGCGGAAAAAGAATGCCTGCACTGGAGGAACTCAATTCAGTAATGTTTCTTATGGAGTGGGACAGGGACGGGAATATTATGAGAATGATATTTCCATCAGAGGTAGCCAAAAAAGATGAGGCTCTCATAACCCAGAATCTTCTTCTTTTTCAGTCCATCATTATCGGAAGCAGAAGAAACTGGATGACCAAGGAAGATGACACCCTTGGACGTTTTACCGCAAAATATAATTATAAAGACGGGAAGATTCTAAAGTCAAAGTTGAGATATCTCAAAATCTTTGATGAAGACGGTGACAGAAATACTCCCGATGATGAAGATCTCAAGTCAAACATCCAGATCTCCTACTCTGAATATGATCTGGAAAAAAAAGGGAGCTGGATCAGAAACGGAACGGTAAAAGAACAAGGAGAACTTTCAGTAAATCAGTTTGACATTCAATACAGGAAAAATGCAGTTCTTGAAGTAATCCCTTTTCAGCCTGATTTGAAACTTGCCATCTGGGCGGACGGTATGACCTTTGATGAAGCGGCAGCCCGTCTTACAGAAAAGCCCAAAAAGGAACTGAGCATTCAGGAAGAGGCGGATAAAAAAAGAATAGCACTGGAATATAAGGGACAGGATATTCTTTCTGTTTATAATAAGTATTTTTCCAGCCAGGAAAAGTTTACCGACCTTTCCAATATGGAAAAGATGAGAGAGTATCTGGCAAATTTCCCGGATGAGGCTGCAAAAATCCCTGATATGCTTCTGAAAGGACAGATACGCGGCCCTCAGGTAATGGAAATCATCCATCTTCTGGCATCTGTCGGTCACAGGGAAGCTCAGTCTGCAATAGTAAAAATCTTCAGCAGTCCGACTCAGTCAGCAAATGCAAAAATGCAGGCCCTTGCCGGAGTCCATGAAATCCGTTATCCGAACGATGAGACTCTCGGAGCACTCTGGTCAGTTTACGAGGACAGAAAAACGGAACAGAACAGAGACTATTCCAACACTGCAGTGCTCGCTCTGGGGTCAGCTGCATCCAATCTGAAAAAGAAAGAAGCTTCCGCTAAAATCAAGGAAAGAATTACAGCAGAAATAAAAGCTGCAGACAAGGACAAAGACAGCAGCAGGACTGCAGTTCTGATCAATTCTGCGGGAAATACAGGAGACAGCAATCTGCTTCCGGAAATCAAAAAATATGTTTCCTCAGAAGACAAGATCGTAAGAACATCTCTTTACGACAGTCTTGGAAATTTCAAGGATAAAGAATCATTAAATCTGCTTCAAAACGGGATAGAAAAAGAAACATCCCCTGAAGCAAGAACAAAGATTATGCAGAGCCTTCTGAGAAGACCTGCAGACGATGAGACTGTAAAAAAAGCAGTCAGTGTTCTGCCGAAGGAACAGGATCCGAACACAAGGAATTATATTCTGCAGTACATGATTCAGAACAGAAAGAGTATTTCCGATTTCAAGGAAAAGATGAAAGCCGCTCTTGAAAAGGAAAATTTTGAAAACAACAGAGATCTGATTTTAAAGGCAATGCATTCAGAATAAAATTCTGAATGCGCGGAAATGCACTGGCAGGAAAAACCTGTCGGCGGCATTTTCTGATTCTGCAGCTCTTTGCAGAATGGGATAAACCGATAAGTATTACCTAGATTTCCAATGAAATTTTCATATAGTCAATTATTCATTGTTTGAAAATGCCTCTGCATTCTCACTGAATGTGAGCAAACACGGGGGATTAGGCTGTTTCCGAGCCGCCGCAAAGGGGTTTGCAAAACCCCCTTTGGGCCTGTCCGGCAGCCCGAAGGGCGGGACTCCAGACTCTTTCCAGATTTCTAATCGTGCGCAGCGGCGGCTTCCACTCTAGCGAGATTGGAAATCTGAGTATTGCGTGCGGAATGCATGAGAATCTTTCAGTACAATCATTAAAAAATATCCAAATATAGAATTTTGGCAGATGTACGGGGACGTCAGAAGGGGACTGTCTTTCATTCCGAGATTCAAGGCAGATACGACCGTATGTCGCAAAACCCTGAAAAGCAGACTTTCCCGCATCTTTCTGATTCTGAATATCAAAAAAAGAACTGGACAATAATCAAAAAGAAGGTTCAGCTGCAAAGAGGAGCCAAAAAGGAGGACTGCAAAAATGCCTTTCAATAAAAGGAACGAAACTGAGTTTGAAACAGCAGAAACTCACAGAAAAGAGAAACTGCCTGCAAACACTAAAAAAACTTCAGTGGAATCGAAACGTTCTCCGGCATCCGTTTTTGATTTTCCTGCCGAACAGCGGCCTCACGAATGCAATGTACGATCCGCCGGCTCTTATATGAAAAGCAGTCATCGGATCTGAATATATTATCATGATTTTTTATGCACTAATTTCAGAGTCATTTTCTGGACTTTGCTTAAAATGCCGGATATTCTGCATTGTCTGTACAATTATCCTGAGTCTTCCTCTGAATTCGGAAACATTGAATATTGATGTGTCAAAAACAGAAATCAGTACAGGACGATATATGAAATATATGGAAGATCCTGAAGGGAAAATGAGTTTTCAGGATGTACTTCAGTCGGAGCTGGAAAAAAAATTCAGGTCTGTCGAAAGCGATACTCCCACATTCGGCTATGCACGGTCTGCCTACTGGTTCATTCTTCCCTATAGATCGGAAACAGATCTTTCTGACTTTCTGGGAGCAGTTGAATTTCCGATCCTGGATGAAGTAAATATATTCTATTACAATAAAGAAAACAGACTGACAGAAAAGATTTTCGGCAGAAAGCTCAAATTCAGGGAAAGAGAGATCTATCATCGGGACTTTCTCTTCAGAATGTCCGATTTCAGAAATTCAGGAAAAATCTATCTCAGGGTGAAGACAGAAAGTTCACTTCAGGTTCCTCTGATTCTGTACAAAGAAAACAGATTCTGGGAAACGGATCAGACCAGACTGGCCTTCCAGTTTCTTTTCATAGGAATCATGACTTCCATGATTCTTTACAATCTGCTTCTTGGGCTTTCCCTGAAGGACAGAATATATTTTTATTATATATTATATGTAATATCGGCTTCTCTTTTCCTGGCAGGACTGAACGGAATCAACTACCAGATTTTCTGGCCGGACCTGCCTGGCTGGAATAAGATTTCCAGTCCTGTTCTGCTCTCTCTCACCAACCTGGGCATTGCAGTGTTTGCCGATTCTTTTCTGAAAGTAAAGGATCATTACATAATATTGCATAGAATTTTCATGATCCTGAAGGCAGCATCTCTCACTGGATTCTTCTGTTCATTCGTTTTCTCCTATATCACTGTCAGCAGACTTCTTCTGTCGAATGTTCTTTCTGTTTCGATTCTTTCAATCATTACATCGGCACTGATTGCATTTAAAGGATACAGACCTGCATTCATCTATATGATTTCCTGGGCAGTTCTTCTCTTTGGCGCATTTCTTCTTGCGCTGAGCAGATTCGGATTCATCCCGCTGAATTTTCTGACAGAAAATACAGCCCAGATCGGAGTGGCTCTTGAAGCGATACTCATTTCTTTTGCCCTTGCTGACAGAATTAAAATTCTGCAGAAAGAAAAGGAGTCTGCTCAGTTTTCAGCCCTTGAAGCACACGGGAAGGCAGAAATGCTGAAGCATGATATGGAACTTGCTGCAAAAATACAGAAATCTATTCTGCCCAATAAGATTCCAAGAATCGAAGGGCTGGAAATCTCAGCCTGGTACCATCCGATGGAAAGTGTCGGAGGTGATTTTTACGATTTCAGAGAAAATGACGGGAATCTTGGATTCATCATGGCCGACGTTTCAGGACACGGGGTGCCCGCAGCCCTCGTAGTATCATCTCTAAAGACTGCATTCTGGTTTCAGGATCTGAATCACAGCAACCCGTCAGAACTTCTGCACAGCCTGAACCAGATTCTTGACGGAAAGACAGGCGGCGAATTCATCACTGCATGTTATGTCCATCTGGATATGAAGAACAGAATACTGAAGACAGGAAATGCAGGTCACAGTGCTCTCGTAGTATTTCAGAGAGAAACAGAAATGATCAAGTGCTTCAACCCCAAAGGAGCTGCTCTGTGCATCCGCCCAAATCCCAAATTTGATTCATTGGAATTCCCCCTCAGCTCAGGGGACCGAATCATACTGTATACAGACGGCCTGTTCGAAGTGGAAAATTTCCTCACGGAACAGTTCAGTCAGGAGAGGATATTTGCCATACTCAAGGAAAACTCTCATCTTTCCGGAAATGAATTCGGAGAACATCTTCTTTCAAGAGTAAAGGAATGGTCAGGCGGAAAAGAAAAGTTTGAAGATGACATTGCGCTGATTGTAGTCGATGTAAAATAATAATAATAAAATCAACTGTATAATATTTTAGTTTTATGCTTTTTCTCTGAATTCTGACTGCAGAATCTGCATGGGGAAATCAGATTAACCTTCCATAATCCGGTGAAATTCAGAGGGAAAATTTCCGCTGCCCAATCAGACAAGAAAGACTGAAGAAGATTCAGAACTGACTTTGATCGGTTTTCTGCATACATATACCCGAAAATAAATCAGAATAAATACTTGACAGAAATGTAACACTTGTTACACTGACAGCGTGAACCGTCATGAGGACACCACAGCAAAAGAAGAAATCCTGGAGAAAATCATCCTTGCGCTTTCAAGAAAGGGACTCAACAATTTAAGTCTTAGGGAAATAGCCAAGGAAATAGGCAGCAGCGGAAGGATGATTATATATTATTTTAAGTCGTACGATCTTCTGATCAACTCTGTATTCATTCATCTGAGCACAAAGCACAAAAGAAATTTAAAGACAGTTTTTTCAGAGAATCGGAACAGAACTTTCAGTGAGGCTGCAGACATCTATATACGTCAGATATTCAGTCCGGAAAACAGAAGGCCACTTCTTCTTTTTCTTGAACTGTATACGAAGGCAGCAAGGCATCCGGCAAAACATAAGTCATTCTTCAAGGAAGTTCTTTTCAAATGGATCACTGAAATTCAAAAACTGATCGCACCGGAATTGACTGAGCATTCTGAATACTATGCATCAATGATAATATCTTTTTACAGAGGTCTTTTGATGGACTGGCTGGCATCAGAGGACACTGAACGAATTTTAAATGCAAATGCCGCCTTCACCAGGCTGATTTCAGGTCTGATGAAAGATCACAGGAAGGAATACAAAAAGGAGAAAAATAATGGAAAAAATATCGGGAGAAAACAGAGAAATGCAAAACATGCTGAATGACAGCAGGACAAGATATCTGCTGCTTGGAGTGACTGTTCCTTTTTCAGTTCTTACAGGCCTGGCCGTATGGCAGAACGGATTTCTTGGAATTTTTGAATACCAGTTCAAAAATTTTGGAGGCCTGCAGGTTCTGACTGATCTGGTCATTGCACTGAGTTTTTTTATTGTCTGGATGTGGAACGATGCAAAAAATGAAAAAAGAAATCCCTGGCCCTGGATTATTCTGACCTTGGCCGCTGGATCATTCGGTCCTCTGTTTTATCTGATTTTCAGAAAGCAGAAGCAGACCGCGCAGGAGACAAATAAATGAATAACGGAAAAATATATGCTCTGAATCTTTTTAATATTGCAGACAGAGAAGAGTATCTTGCCTAATCACGGCGTTCGGCAAAGGCAGTAGCCGAGCGGGGCGGCAGAGTTGTCGCACTGGGAAAATTCAGAGAGGCGCTGAAAGGAGATATTGCTCCCCGAAAAGTGCTGATTGTTGTCGAATGGGAATCAGTCGAAGCATTCAACAGTTACGTAAACGATCCGGCACTTGCAGACCTCCACCCTCACAGAGAAAAAGGCGGAGGGGACTATGTCTGGCACCTGTTTGACCGAATCGATGATCTGAGACCTATACTGTATCCAAACGGATAATATCTGTATTAAAATCTCCGCTCAGCAATAAATTACCGCAGGCTGAGCGTCTGCTTTCTACCCGCAAGATATGAATCAATCAGTTTTTCGTTTTTCAGGGTCCTGTCAATATCATCCATCCCAAAAAGAATTCTTTCCTTCAGTGCATCACTGATTTCAAAAGGATATTTTTTTCCTGCACATTCCAGAAAAGATTTTTCAAGATCTGCAGTCACGGTCAATCCCGCTCCTGCTCTTTTCTCAAATTCCAGAATTTCCAGAATATCTTTTTCAGAGAGCCGAATCAGTGCAATTCCATTCTTGAAGCAGTTGTTATAGAATATATCCGCAAATGATTCAGAAATAATTACCCTGAATCCGTACTGATACAGAGCCCATGGAGCATGTTCCCTGCTTGAGCCGGAACCGAAATTTCTTCCTGCAATCAGAACGGTTGCTTCCGAATACCTGGGCTGATTCAGAATAAATGCAGGATTCAAAGTCTCCCCCGCAGAATCCAGATATCTCCAATTATGAAAAAGGTGCTCCCCAAACCCTGTTCTCGATATCTTCCTCATAAATACGGCCGGGAGAATCTGATCCGTGTCAATATCATCCCTGCAGAGAGGAACAGCCTTTCCTATATGTTTTTTCCATGATTTCATATTACACTCCATTCTTTGCTAAATCGTTCAAATCACCCAAGTGTCCGAGTATTCCTGCCGCTGCAGCCAGTTCCGGGCTGAGTATATGCACGCGTGCCCCCTTTCCCTGCCTCCCTTCAAAATTTCTGTTCGCAGTGGAAGCAAGCCTTTCTCCATTTTTCAGAGAATCATCATTCATACCCAGGCAGAGAGAGCATCCTGAATCTCTCCATTCTGCCCCGCTTTCAATGAATATTCGGTCCAGTCCTTCCTGCTCTGCCATTTTCTTCACTGCCCTGGATCCGGGCACAATCAGCATTTTCACTTCAGGATGAACCTTCCTTCCTTTCATTACAGACGCAGCCTTTCTTAAATCTTCAATCCTGGAATTTGTGCATGACCCGATGAATACCTTGTCGATCGAAATGTCCTGCACCCTCATACCCGGTTTCAGTCCCATATAAGCAAGCGCATATTCTGCTGATTTCTTTTCACTTTCATCAGCAAATGTCTTCGGATCAGGAATGGACTCATTGATCTGAACGGACTGAGCCGGATTGATTCCCCAGGTGACAACAGGATATATTTTATCTAAATATATCTCAATTTCCTGATCAAATACCGCATCCGGATCTGAATGCAGGTCCCTGCAGGCAGACTCAAAATCATTAAAGTCTTTGAAAGGACAGTATTTTCTTCCGTACAGATACTCAAATGTAATACGGTCAGGAGCAATGACTGCAGACTTCGCACCTGCTTCAATGCTCATATTGCAGAGGGTCATCCTCGACTCCATACTGAATGATGAAAGAGCTTCTCCCTGAAACTCAATGACATAACCCTGTCCTCCTGAAGTGCCTATTCTGCGAATTATATGCAGAGCAAGATCCTTTGCAGAAACTCCCTGATTCAAGAATCCGTGAAACCTAATTTTGAAATTCTTCATTTTCCTTGTTCTGAGAGTCTGCGTGCAGAGCACATGTTCTATCTCGCTTGTTCCTATCCCGAAAGCAAGAGCACCGAAAGCACCGTGCGTAGACGTATGGGAATCACCGCATACAATTGTATTTCCAGGCAGAGTCAGTCCCAGTTCAGGTCCAATGACATGAACAATACCCCTCTCGGAATTTTCGAATCCAATCAGCGGAATATTGAAATCTGTGCAGTTTTTCTCCAGGGTCTGAATCTGTATCCTGGAAATATCGGAAACCTTATCCAGTTCCTTCGACTGTGTTGATACATTATGATCCACAGTTGCAAGACATCTTTCAGGACATTTGACTTTGCGGTTTTTCAGACGCAGTCCTTCAAAAGCCTGAGGGGATGTCACCTCATGAAGAAAGTGACGGTCGATGAATAAAACGGTCTCATCTCCGTCTTCAAATAGAATCCTTGAATCAAAGATTCTGTCATACAAAGTTCTGCTCATATTTTCTCCTTTGTCGGAAAGGCCTGACAGCATTTCCAAACTTCTGTCTGAATCATTGCATATGTTCTGATATAATGCAAATAAATAGCAGTAATACTGAATATAACAGAAAGTTATATCATATTTCAGTTCACTTTTTTCGTATGTTTATCATATAAATATATTACCAACTCACCTCACGCAGGCGGGGCGTTTTGGACAGGAATGCCTGCCGGAGGCTTGAATCCTTCCGGAAACCGGAAAAGTCAGTAAATTTTTATGCTTTTACACAGTATCGAAAACGGCATTTTAGTCCTGTCGCCTGAGAATGCAGGTTCTCAGCAAAAATATGCAGCCAAGGAAGACTGATGGAATTCAGACAGATAAGGTACTTTATGGAAATTCAGAATGCAGGAACATTTCAGAAAGCTGCACAGAATCTTGGACTGACTCAGCCTGCACTCTCCAGACAGGTTTTTCTTCTGGAAAGAGAACTGAAGCAGAGCCTGTTTCACAGAGGACCCAGACAGGTTAAGCTTACTTTCTACGGTGAGATATTTTATGAATACTCTCTAAAAATTCTGGAACTGTGGAATGAACTCGATCATAAATTCAGTGAGAATGCTGCCGACCTGAAGGGAAAATACAGAATCTCAGCAGGCGGCACATTTTCTGCACTGATCCTGCCTGATCTGCTCAGAAGACTTCATTCAGATTTCCCGAGCCTGATTCTTTCCATTACCGAAGCAGACGGAAATGAAATTGAATCTTCACTTAAGCAGGACAGAGTGGAAATAGGGATTGTTTCCGAAAAAATCCGGGACAGGGATGTCATCAGTTATGAGTATTCAGAGGATACAGTTGTTCTGGCTGCTTCCAAAAACTATTCAATAGATGCTGATATTTCTTCTGTAAATGAACTCAAAAAACATCCTTTCATCTATTTTCAAAAAGGATCTGCAATCCGCAAACTTCTGGACAGAACATTTTCAGGAAAAAACAAATTTCATCCAAATATAATTATGGAGTTCAGAAATATTGAATCTGTAAAAAATTCGATTGAAAAAGGACTCGGGATCGGATTTCTTTCTGAAATGTACATGAATTCAAATCTGAAAAAAATCAGGATACCTGATCTGGAAATCAGAAGAAAGTTTTATATCTGTCACAAGAAGGATTCAGAACCGGGAATCAGGCTTCTTGTGAACAAACTTTTAAGTTACTGATGTAAATTCACTTCACCGCTAGCACAATTTCTGAAGGCATATTTCCCTTCAGAAATTCTCTCTCTATGTTCCTGAAACCGGCTTTCCTCACTGTGTCGCTCATCAGTACGGGGCGGCACCCTCCCATCAGATAAAGAGAAAGCATCTTTGGCATAAACTGATAAATCTTTTCCCTGAAAGAAGTCTCTTCTTCAGTCTCCTTGCTCATATTCAGCAGCACAAGTTTTCCTCCCGGCTTCAGAACTCGCTTGAACTCTGTCAGGATAGGAAGAAAACCTTTTAAAGGAATCAAATCGAGCATATATGCATTATAAAGTATATCAAATTTATTTTCTTCAAAAGGAAGGTTCCCTGCATCCGCCTGCCTGAGATCCACATTGCTGAATCCCGCTGCAGAAACTCTTTTCCTTGCAAGATCAAGCATTCCTGCAGACATATCCACTCCGAATACATTGTTTTCTCCGCCGGATCTTTTCAAAAGCTCAACGAGGCTGAACCCAGGGCCTACAGCAACTTCTAAAATTCTGTCAGAAGGTTCAATTCTGATTTTTTCCATAGTTTTCAGATGGTTCGGCCATTCGGCCTTTGCCACTGTTGCGGCATATATTCCGCTTCTTCTGTCATAGGCCTTTCTGAGCCTGTCCGCTGAAACTTCAATCGCTTCTATCACGGCGCCCCTCACTTAAACTTAGTTATTTCGGGAAATAACGAAATATAATGCAAAAAAATTATTTCATGCAGCAGCTTAAAACTGTCCTGATCTCATCAAGCGCAGAAAGAACCGACTCTCTGTCCACTCTGTAAAAAACTTCTTTTTCCACTTTCTCCGATGTCAAAATGCCCGCCCTTTTCAGGAAAGAAAGATGTTCTGAAGCAGTAGACTGCGCGATTCCTGCTTTCTTTGCCACCTCTCCGATATTGTGCTCCTTGAAATCAGAAAAAACATTCAGAAGAATTTCCTGTCTCTTGTCATTTCCAAGAGCCTTAAAAAAATCTGAGAGATTGGATGGAAATATCTTCCTGCTCATTTCGTCATTTCCCGATATTCCAACACTAATTCAAACCCCAAAAAAGTCAATCGATTTTTAAAAGTTTTTTATGCATATGCCGGAACTGCGCAGATGCATAGATCTGTCTTTTGACAGCTTTCAACGGATATTTAAAACAGCGGCTTTCAAGATCGCTAACCTGACTCTGCAGGCAGGCCAATGCTGTCGACTGCCGGCGATGAGGGCAGTCAAACAGGCTGTACATTTATCTGGAATTTTATAAATGCACAATTTATCTTCTGAAAGATAATCAGGTGTATTAAAAATCAGTCCGAGGCTCGTTAAAAGTCCTTCTTTTCAGTATTCATTTTTCCATTCTGAGACAGAACAGCAGTGATTTTCTAAAAAAAGAATGAAAATCTGAACCTGTTATCCCGTCTAAAATAATTGACAGGGCAGACAGAAATTTTTATAAATTACTGCAGAGATCTGCAAAGAAAGGAAAAAATTGCTTATTTCAGAACGAAATATGAACCGCATATTATTTGTATTTTTACTTATGATCGGCTGTATTTTTTCCTTAAACTGCAGGGTAGGCAAAAATACTAAGCTGAAGCTTATTATTCCCGGAGTTCAGGATTTCAGCGGAGCAGTCATTACTGAAACGGACGGTTCGACAGATCTTTTTGAAGGCACAACCACTGACAGTTACACCATTGTATTGAAATCAAAACCGGAAAAAAATGCGGAAATCACTGTAAGATTTGATGCCAGTCAGCTGAAACTGAACAATAAGACTGAAAGCCCGATTCAGCTGACATTTACACCGGAAAACTGGAATGTTCCTCAGGAAATTTCAGTAACTGCACTGTACGACGGGATTGCTGAAGGAAATTCTAAATCAGCAATTACACACACTGTCCTCAGCGGGAATCCTTTCATTGCCGACTATGAGATAGGAACAGTCAATGCAAATATTACGGACAACGAAGGTTCGAGACTTGCAAACTCATTTCAGTCAGGTACGTCCGTTTTCAGCGGAACATCATCAGTGACAGTGACTCTCTCGTCTGCCGTCAATGCCGCAAGTTCATATATATACTGCAGCTTTCGGCTGAACAGTTCCGCGATGGACAGGTCACCGACCTGTCAGCTTTCCTCAGACGGGACATCCGTTCAGATCCAGACCGGCAATTCCGTCAGCGGGACAGTTGTAAACTGGTATGTCGTTGAATTTTCAAAGGGAGTTTCCGTACAAAGAGGAAGCGGATCACTTTCGGCATCACAGTCATCAGATACAGTCACTCTTGCCTCCAAAGTGGATTTAAGCAGGACATTCATCATAGGATACAGCAGAGTTTCAAGCACGCTGTCCAATGCAGATGAAAGAAGAACTCTTCGGTACAGACTGACTTCGACGAATTCATTCGAAGTACTGAGAAATGAAACAGGAAATGCTGTCAGTTATGAATGGCAGGTGATTCAGATGGACGGGGCAAGAGTACAGCCGGGAATTTCTTCTATCATAAACGGTTCTTCTTCAGTGTCTGCATCACTCAGCAGCGTAAATATAAACAACTCATTTATAATTATAAACTCAGCAGCTGGATCAGGCACGGACGGAAAGGAAACAGACTTTTACGTGCAGGCCTCATATGCTTCTTCAACTGAGCTCAGTCTTTCAAGGACAGGGAGTTCAGACAGTGTAGATATTTCATGGTTTGCAGTTGAAATGGTGGACGGCACTTCTGTTCAAAACGGTTCAGTGACGGTAACCGGTTCTTCCACGACAGCCAATGCTTCTCTGAACTCAGTCAACACTTCGAAAACAATGATTATGTATTCCACCCAGACTGCAACTGGCGATTCCGCAGCAACAACGCAGGACTCCGGCACATACTCCTCCATATTTCTGGATTCGGTCACAATTCAGTTCGAACGAGCCAATGCAGAATCCAACATCGGCGGCATAAGCTGGACAGCGATCCAGTTTCAGTAGAAAAACATCGGACTGCCGATTTACATAATATTTTACAATTATTTAATTATAAAATATTATCTTGAATACGGACTGCAAGTGAGCCTGAAGAAAATGCACACAGAAGCCCAAGCCTTCAGACAGATATGCAGCTTTTCTGAAATCCTGAACTCAGACTCAACTCCGCCGAATCTGCCTTTGAATGCAAGATCGCGCAGAATCACTGACTGCAAATTTGAAAAGTAAGATTAAAAATTTCCGGCTGATCAGTCTTTTAATTTATGTCCGCTCAAATTTCCGAGCCCGTCATAAGCTGCATATTTATATAAATCATGCAAGGTGGGGTAATTAAAAACTTCCGAAATAAGTTCTTGAACAGTTTTTTTATTTTCCACAAGAGTCATTCCATAGTGAATGAGCTCTGTAGCAATAAATCCGATAATATGCACTCCTATTATAACAAGTGTCTTTCTTTCAAAAATCAGTTTGAGAAAACCCTCTTTTGCACCCAGGATTTTTCCTCTGGCCATATCAGAATAACGGGCTTTGCCTATGCAGACTTCAACCCCTCCGGACCTGGCATCTTCCTCAGTCAGCCCGACCATTGATATTTCCGGAACAGTATAAATACCATAGGGAAAAATGGATGCCAATTTTTCAACACCCTCAGTCCCGAACATATGCGTTACGGCTGCTCTCCCCTGATCCATACTGGTGCTTGCCAAAGCAGGGAATCCGATTACATCTCCTACTGCATAAATATTTGGGATATTTGTGCAATATTTTTCATCCACTTCGACAGTTTCCCGTTTCCCCATTTTTACACCTGCCTGTTCCAGTCCAAGACCTGCAGTCCTGCCGCTTCTCCCAGCTGCAAATAAAAACATATCGACATTCAGTGTTTCTCCTGTGGTCAGCAGGACTTTCAGATTATCTGCATCATCTGCAGCAGGGAGGATCTCTTTTAAGCCGCTGTTGAAAATGACATCTATTCCGTCTTTTTTCATCTGCGTCACAAGGGCTCCGGAAAGCTCTGAGTCCAGAAAAGGAAGAATCTCGTCCTTTCCGTCAACCAGGAAGATCGGTATTCCAAGCGCTGCAAA
>DAORDI010000082.1:0-19336 GCA_035345895.1 Leptospiraceae bacterium | reverse complement strand
GGCGATCATGAGTCGCTTCTGTCCAAGGGCGGTCTGTACTCCCGTCTTTATGAAAATCAGTTTGCCGGATAAAGGCTGAAATGAATCTGCGCAGGGAACTGAGCCGGGAATTTGCTGTATATTTTATATTTCATCTCCGCGAAGAGCTCAAAAAACCTTCTGAAGTGACAGATTATATCACTTTGGAAGGAGAAAGCTTCCGTACTCAGACAGAGAATATGATTGATGATCTGAAAAAAGTTTTTCCCAACCTTCAGGAACGGATACCTCTATTTAATTTTTTCAAACAGTGGTGGAATCGGCAGAGAGTAAATGTAAACTCATCTCTGATATATGAAAACTCCACATTCAAAGCGTACAATCAGATGTTTTTTTTCAGGATTATGGATATACGTTTTCATGAAAATTCGCTTAGAAAAAAATTTACTGAAAACATGAAAAATCAGACTAGAATGATCCGCGAGAAGGGAAGGCTTGTCACCTTTGAGATGCTTTTTCAGGGGGAACTGGTACTGTATCCCATTCTTGAGCTGATGCTCAAAAGAAGTCGGCTCCCATTCAGAGAAGGAAGAAAGATTCTTTACGAACAGAGCAGTTTCATTCAGAAAGCAGCCTATGAGGTGATTGATTCAGAGCTGAGGGACTCTCTTGCACGGACTGATTCTATTCTGAAGGCTATTCTTCCGGAGAAAATTGCAGAAGAACTGAAGCAGAAGAAAAAAGTGCAGCCTAAACTCCACAATTCAATCTCAATAATGTTCTGTGATCTTGCCGGTTTTACTGAAATATCTTCGCGGCTTGCACCGGAAGATCTTCTTCGGGAGCTGAATGAATGCTTCGGGCATTTTGACAAAATAACTTCTATGCTCGGTCTCGAAAAGATAAAGACGATAGGGGATTCCTATATGGCCGCCGCAGGTCTGAATGATGTAAAGGTCCTTCATTCTGTGAACAGCATTCTTGCCGCTTCCCGTATTCACGAATTTTTACGAAAATACGCAAAGAGTCAGAACAGGAAAGGTCTTCCTGCCTGGCAGGTGAGGATAGGAATACATACCGGTCCGGCTGTTGCAGGCATACTGGGGGAAAACCGCTTCAATTATGATATCTGGGGAGATTCTGTCAACGTTGCACAGAGAATGGAGTCTTACGGTGAAGCAGGCAGAATCAATGTATCCCGCGAAGCGATGGAATCAGCTTCCGATTTCTTCATTTTTGAAGAGGGGAGAACAGTAAATGTCAAGGGCAAGGGAATGCTTGAAATGTTTTTTGTAAAAAGTATTAAGCCGGAACTGTCCTTAAACGGTTCCGGTAAAACGCCTTCAGCTAAATTCAAGCGACTTTATGAATCCGTTATGAATCCCGAGGCAGGTTTAAACAGTTCTCAATCCTAGACTGCTCTGGTCCCGCAAGCCCTCCGATTTGACATTTGCCGATAGACTGATTTTAATGTCGGCCTGATGCATATCTGTTCACTCTTTTCCGACGTATTGTAATTACTTTTTCCATACAGGATCTTCCTGTAGGTTTGACAGAAAGTATTGAAAATTAAAAAATAAGAATCATTCTAAAAATAAGAGAAACTGAATTCTTTGACATACGCTTTCCTGACTGCTGATACAAAATTCATGATTTTAAATGCAAAAAATCCCATTGTATCCGAGTTTTTTTCGGAGCAAAATTATTTTAAGAGGAAATCTCAAAATAATACAGAGTATTTTTTGTGCCAATGAGTTAATTTTTTTAAATGTACATTCTGTTTTCCTGGAAAGTGCTGGAAATGATATGTTAATTATTCATTGAACATAAGACATTAGAGAAAAATCAATCAGGATGAATCGTTATTAGGTCATTTTGAATCAATAAAATCAGCGTTTTTAGAGAATAATGAATAATGCTCAGCGGAACTTCAGCTTGACTTGAACGGAATTTTAGGAAATCATAAATTAGACAGATTTGTATATATTCATAACCTTCATTATAAATATTCAAATGGACTTGGAAGATAAGCTGAAAAGAAAAATATATTTTTTATGAATCGGAAAAAATAATGATTGAAAAAGCATTAATATATATATATATCGTAAAAATAGACATCAGTAATTGCTTGCGAAACCCAGTTCCTGTTTCCGTAAGAATTCTGGTGCAGATTAAAGTGAGGCTGTAAGCAATGAAAAAACGTCCAAAATCCCCTACTGAAGGGAAAAAAAGAGAAAGCTCCGATAAAATCGTTAAAAAACAAATATCGATCAGAATCGATGCAGAGACCATTGATTATTTCAAGAAAATGGCTACTGAAACTGGAATCAGTTACCAGAATCTGATGAACATCTATCTGACTGACTGCGCAAGCAAGAAGCAGAAAATCAAGATGATGTGGGGCTGATCGTGGATACCGTTATCCATAATTAGCTCAGCTCAAAACTGCTGAAACATTTTCAATGTTCAGCAGCATCCTGACCGGTGATGGAAAAATTACCGGTCTTTTTTTTAAAGTCCTTAATTTTTTTAATCAGCCTATTAATCTTACTTGGTCTGTTCACTTCGCACTCCCAGATAATGAATACTTTCCATCCGTCTTTTTTTAAACTTTTGACTGTTTCTCTGTCTCTTTGAATATTCCTTTCGAATTTCTTTTCCCAGAATTCTCTGTTTGTGGAGGGCGTTGTTGCTTTTTTGCAGTTTTTATGACGATGCCAGAAACATCCGTGTACAAAGACCAGAGTTCTGTATCCGTGAAATACAATATCAGGTTTTCCTAATATTTTGTTAGAATTTTTCCTGAATCTAAGTCCCGCCTTATGAAGTTCAGATCTGATTTTTATTTCCGGTTTTGTGTCTGCAGACCGGATCCGCCTCATATTCTCAGATCTTTTTTCGGGATTCAGATGGTCCAGTTTATCTGTTCTCCTGAAGTCTTTTGATTCTGTCCTGCATAATCAGTTCTTTGAAAAGGTCATCCAGGTCCCCATCCATGACGGCAGAAAGGTTATGGCTGGTGTAATTGATTCTGTGATCAGTCATCCTGCCTTGAGGAAAATTATAGGTCCTGATTCTTTCTGATCTGTCTCCGCTTCCTACCATCTGTTTTTTCAGTGCATCAGAATTTGCTTTTGATTCTTCTTCTCTTTTTTCCTGGATTCTCGCACGAAGGATTCTCATTGCCTTGTCCTTGTTTTTCAGCTGCGATTTTTCATCCTGACAGCTGACTACAATTCCAGTCGGGATATGGGTGATTCTGACTGCTGAATCAGTCGTATTTACAGACTGTCCTCCTGGCCCTGAGGATCTGAATACATCTATTCTGATTTCATTTTCTGCAATATGCAGTTCTGATTCTTCCACTTCGGGAAGGACTGCGACTGTAATTGCGCTCGTATGTATCCTTCCTCCTGATTCGGTAACAGGTATTCTCTGCACTCTGTGTGCTCCAGGTTCAAATTTGAATGTATCGTAGGCAGTCTCGTCCTGAATGGAGAATACGATTTCCTTGAATCCGCCGAGTCCAGTAGGAGCTGCTTCCACAGTTTCATATTTCATTTTATGTTTTTCCAGATATTTGGAGTACATTCTGAATATGTCTGCGACAAACAGTGCAGCCTCTTCTCCTCCAGTGCCTGCCCTGATCTCCACAAGTATGTTCTTCCCTGAATTTGGATCGGGAGGGAGGAGCATAATTTCCAGTTCTTCGGAGAGTGAATTTAAGAGAGTCTCAGAACTTTGCACTTCTCCTTTAAGCATTGAGATCATATCTGAATCCGATTCTGTCTTAAGAAGAGATTTTGCATCATCCAGATTCTTTTCCGTTTTCAGATACTCTTCTATTTTATCAAAAATGGGTGTCAGTCTGGAACGTTCTTTGGAAAGGTCTTTCAGCTGTCCAGGTTTCAGATTCTGCGGATTAGACAGTTCTTCATCTATCTTCAGATATTTTTGGCGGATTTTTAAAAGTCTGTCTCTCATGTTAGGATAGAAAAAAAACTGGTCTTTTTTTTTACAGTAAAATAGTATTTAAGCAGTGACAGGATTTTCCGATGAGGGAAAGATCTTCTTACTAAGGAGGGGTTTTGGAGAAGACTATTTCGGACAGAATGTATTCCATTTTGATGGATGCGGATCAGTATCAGTCTCCTTATGCAAAAAGCATAGGCGAGCCGGATGAAATTCTTTTTCCTCTGATTCGGAAATACTGTCTGCAGACAGCTGCTGTTTCCGCATTTTCTTCTGTTCCTGCCGGTACTGCAGGAATTATGACAGTTTTTCCGGAAGTGTTCGCTCTCCTGAAACTTCAGTCCCGAATGGTAAAGGATATTGCCGCAGTGTACGGAAAGGATAAGAGTCTTTCCAAGGAAGTGATGCTCTACTGCATATTCAAAAAGTCAGGATCGAATCTATTTGAGCGTTTTATCAGGATGTCTTCTTCCAGAGTCATTGTGCGCCCTGTCAGCATAAGAACTTTTGCAGATTTCCTTCAGAAATGGAGCCCAAGGCTTGCAGGCAAATTTTTCGGGAAAGGACTCTCCAGGATTCTGCCCTGGGCAGGCATTGTCTTCGGAGGTGCGGCCGGATATCTTGACACAAGAATTGTTGCCATCACAAGCATAAATCTTTTTTCCAGAGACATTCTTGTCATGGAAGAGGAAAATGAACTTGAAGAGATCTGAAAACTGAGTGCAGTCCAGTGTTAAAATGAAAAAAAGATATATTTTAATAATTATTCTTTCTTTCTGCACTGTTCAGTGCAGAAAGCAGTCTGAGGTCGAGAAGATTGATGTCCTTCTGAGTTCAGAAAAGTTCAGCAAAGCGGAAGAAACGGCAAGAAGCAGACTTTCCACCAAACATTCCAATGATGAGTATCTTTCCAAGGAACCGGCAAAGGACAGATCTGTTCAGTTTTCCAATGACAGGAACAGGGTGGTATGGACGGAGGGAAAGCAGCTTCAGTTCAGAGATCTGGCTAATCCTCTTTCAAAGACAATCGGTCTGAATGAAACTGCAGAAAATCTGAGTGTCTCTTCCGATGCAGAACATGCACTGATTTCCGTATCTGCTGCAAACGGAACTGCGTGCAGACTGCTGGCAGTCTCCATCCTGGAAAAGAAGAAATCATATTTAAGCGAGAGTTTTGTTCACTGCAAAAATCAGTTTGGAATTTCAAAGGACGGAACCCGAATTTATTATATCATGGACAGCAGTCTCTACACTGAAGAGACCTCCGACACGAAAAATCATAAGGTTCTTCTGGATAAAAAACATTTCCCTGAAACTGTTCACTCTGTAAGGAACAGATACTATTTCCGTCCTGTCGGTCATAATTTTCTGATATTCTCCGGCGATGCCGGAGCTTACAATGTATACTGGCTGGATGTCCGCAAGAACGCTCTTGAAAAAATAACGGATGCCGCCAGTCCTCTCTTTTATTACGGGAGCGGGAAAAATGCATACTTTATCAGAGGTCATATCGGCAGTCTGAGTGCACAGGAAATCAGTTTTTCTGCATATGGAAGACCGGTTCTTTCGGATTCGTTTGCAGTAAATGTCAGGGAGACAGTCCTCTGGCCTGTATCAGAGAATAATGAATTTGTATCCCTTGTAGACGGGAAAGCGGTTCTCTGGGCTCCCGGCGGAAAAAAAAAGGAGCTTCCCCTTCTTGCAAAACATATATATCTGAGTGCGAGAGACAATATCATCTATGAGACATCCGATGGATATCTGATGAAGACCTCGATGGACTTTTCCGAGGAAGACTGGAAAGCACTGGAACTTTATAAAAAAACTAAGGAAAAAACAGGAGAAAAATAATGAAAATTTCATTATTGATTGCCCTATTGAGCTTTGCAGGCTGTTCATCAGGGATGTCGAAATCAGTACAGAATGAGTTTTCCGGCAGTAAGATGAAAATTTCATTTCAGGGCAGGCTGAATTCTCTGCCTTCCGTTCTGAAAGGAAAACCGCTCAGGGTGGAGTCCAGATTCTACAGATGTACTGAGACTGATTTCGGAAAACTCGATGCAGACAGAGGGATTTATCCAAGAAAAAAAGATGACTGCAGGGACAGGTTCATATCTTCCAGTTTCAGCTTTCCTTCCGAGCAGACCTATAAATTTGAACAGGAGATTTCCTCGGGCTGGACGCACGGTTTCATCCGGCTTCTGGACATTGAGGAAGTTTCAGGAAAGTATTCCCCAGGAGACAATCCTTTCTGGTTTTCTCCGGATGATCTTTCTGCAGGAAATTCAATTTCTCATGATTTTTCATTTATTTCCATGAAAAATCCGATACCCGGAAAAAAACAGGAAGAGCTTGCTGCGGCATTTGCTCCAGTCATTGTAATGAAGAAAGGCAAAAAGTTCTACCCGTCCAATCTGGAAAAGTATCATAAAAAATACAGAGTGGAAAAGCATTTCGGGAAGAAGCCTGACAGCGGATTTTATGAGGTTCCTGATCCTGCAATGGATCAATACCTCGTCCTTGACGAATCCCTGTACGGAACAGGTGATACACATCTGTACTACCATGTCAGACCTGCGGATGTTTCCGTTTCAGGAGCATCTCCCAAGGCGCTTCCCGGATGGAGGGACAACAGAAACTACAGGTATCAGGCAGGTGCTTCCGGTGAAACTGTGATTTCCTATTATTTTTGGTATGATTATAATGAAGGACCGACTTCCTTCGGAAACAGTCATGAAGGCGATCTGGAGTCCTTTGCAGTTCTTCTCGACAGAAGCGGAAAGCCTAAACGAGTCATGGCCACAGGGCACAACCATGTAATGATTGATACAGTATGGGAAAATATCAATTCATTCAGAAATCATCCTGTTCTTTATATTGCCCACGGAAACAAGGGTGCAGACGGAGGAAATCCTACATCCTTTTACGGCGGACACACTGTATCTCTGGATGCGGGCAATTCTCTTTTTACGTTTCTGACTTCTCCTAAGGACATATTTCCTGAGATTGGAAATGAGTCTGAACTGATTCTTCCGGCCGATCTGAAAAAAGAAGATCTTGTCAGACTTCGGATCGGTCCTGGAGAATGGATTGATAAAAATACAAAGTATCTGGACGCATCTCCTTACGTTTCAAGGTATGTGAAAAAACTGGTACAGTGGCCGGAGCCCGGATGGATAGGAGAGGATTCATCCGGTCAGAATGCAGATGAGTCTCTGTCTGAGATATTCAGATTCAGGGGAAGACTTGGAAGGCATCCCCGTTCCAGTCTTAATATTTTTGAGCTGAAGCAGTACGGGAAATCACCGGTCAATGTGCCGTTTAAAATGAATGATGAGCAGCATTTTACTCTGGAAAAACCCCAGACTGACAGATGTGAAAACGGAATTTCCGGCGACTACTGTCCCAAGTTCAGAGGAGACAGAAGAACTCCCCAGTTCTGAAACAAAAAATATTTGCCCGTCACGGGTTCTGTGAAATTTCTTGTTTAAATGAGTTACGAGAAGATCCACTTTATCATTAACCCCGCTTCCGGCGGAGGAAGCACAGGCAAAACATGGGCTCAGATGAGATCCTACATTGAAAGCAAGCTGGGAACTTTTTCTTTTGAGTTTACTGCGAACAAGGGCCATGGAATTGATCTGGCAAAAAGAGCCGCTGAAAAGAGTGTTGAGAAGATCGTGGCCATAGGGGGAGACGGATCCATTTCCGAGATAGTAAGCGGGATTCTTCTCTCCGGGAACACAAATGCAGTGATCGGTGTACTGAATCTGGGAACCGGCGGAGATTTCTGCAGAACACTCGGAATTCCGGGAGACATCAAACTCGGTCTGGAAAAAATCAGGAGCGGATCAGTCATCAGTTCCGATATCGGAAAGGTGAGTTTTACAGACAATTCAGGCAGTCTTGCAATGAGAAGTTTTATCAATATTGCAGGATGCGGAATGTCAGGCGAAGTTGTGAGAACAATCAACCAGTCCAAAAAAATATTCGGCGGATTTTCCTATTATGTCAGCAGTCTGAAGAATCTTTTTTCCTACAGAAACAAAAGAGTCCGCATTCTTGCAGACGAAATGCCTGAAAAAATGTTCACCTCAGTCACAGTTGCAGTATGCAACGGTCAGTATTTCGGCGGGGGAATGAGAGTTGCACCGAATGCACAGATATCGGACGGAATGTTTGATGTTGTGATTATGGAAGACTGGAATCTCTGGGAAAAATTAAAGTATTCACCCAGATTATATAACAGTACTATATTAAGCTGTCCTAAAATCACTCATTTCAGGGCAAAAAAAATTGTCATCCTTCCTCAGGAAGGGGAAAATGAAGTTTATATCGACTGCGACGGAGAAGATGTCGGAACAATTCCTATGACTCTTGAAATCCTTCCTTCTGCCGTGAGGTTTACAGTCTAATGGCTGTCCCGAAAGTCGCAAGACTGGATGTAATAGATAAAAATAAAGTCTTCGATCTGATTGTTCTGGGAGGAGGAGTCACTGGTGCCAACATTTTATGGGATGCGGCGCTTCGCGGACTTGACGCTGTTCTCTTTGAAAAAAATGACTATGCATCCGGCACGACTCAGGCAACTTCCAAGCTCATTCATGGCGGACTCAGATATCTGAAGAATGCAGAATTTGGCCTTGTGAGAGAATCCCTTCGGGAAAGAAGACTGCTTGCAAAGATCAGTCCCCATGCAGTAAAACCGATGGGGTTTATTCTTCCTCAGTATTCAATGAAGAACAGAATTGTGTTTGGAGTCGGACTCACAATGTATGATATGCTTTCCTTTGACAGAAACAGGGATGTTGCTGACGACTGGAAAATTCCCGGGAGCAGGTACCTGAACAGAGAAGATACAATGGCTGCAGAACCGAACATTGTGAAGGAGAACCTCCATGGTTCCTATCTTTATTACGATTATGCAAATCTGAATCCTGAAAGACATACTAGTCAGTTTATTTTTTCTGCAAGAACCAGAGGATCATTAGGATTTAATTATACTGAAGTGCTTTCCATTGAAAAGAAAGGTGAGATTTTTGAGATTACTGTATGGGATAAAGTGAAAAGCAGAAAGTATCTCTTCCGTTCAAGGACTCTTGTCAACTGCGGAGGTCCCTGGGCGGACTATATTGACACTGCAGCACTTAAGCAGAATCCCAATCCTCTTGTCCGTTCAAAGGGGATTCACATCATTACACGGAAAATCTGCGGTGACAATACGATTGCAGTGCAGACCCGGGAAGGTGCTCATCTTTTCATCATTCCGTGGAGAGGAAAGACGATAATTGGCACGACCGACGTCATTTATGACGGACATCCTGATGAATTTAAAGTCACTCTGAAGGATATTACTGATCTGATTGCCTCTGTCAGAAACTATACTGAACACAGTGTTTCATTGGAAGATGTGGAAATGTTTTACGGAGGGCTGAGACCCTTGGTCAGTGACGGAAAGTCATCCAAGGAAACATACAATGCCTCGAGGAAGACAGAGATTACAGATCACGCTGCATCCGGCTTCAAGGGATACTATACTGCACTCGGCGGAAAATATACTACAAGCAGGGACGTTGCAGAAAAAGCAGTCAATAAAATCTGTTCATACCTTCCCGGAAAATTCAGAGCCTGTCAGACGATGGACATTCCTGTGCTGGGCGGTTATATTGCCGGGATCAGAGAGGCTGTCGTGGACATCAAAAAGAAGTATCCTCATATTTCAGAGGAAAAGGCCTATGTCCTTTCGAGAAGATACGGAAGCCATGCTGAAGAGATTCTGAAACTCGACCGGAAGACAAAGGATGAAATCAGGCTGCCTTTCGGTGTATCTGAGGTGTATTATCCCGAAGAGATTGAATATATCTGTGCCAATGAAGATGTGCATTTATTTTCTGATCTGGTTTTCAGAAGATCAGGGATAGGAAATTCAGGGAGACTGCCGGAAGCAGAATTTAAAAAGCTGCTCGGCTTTGCCTCAAAACATTTCGGAGGCAGAATACAGGAAAGGGATATTCGGGAAGTTAAATCCAGATATGTTCTTCCTGTCTGATCTGCTGTTTTTTATTTACTGAATTAAACAAATTATTTACATAGTCTTATGACAGATAATCGGTCCTTTATTGTAAATTCTAAAAATCGAAACCAGTACGGTCTTAAAAATACAGGCCTGAAGATTCTTTCGGATAATGAAATTACGGCTAAAGTGAAAAAATTCGGATTTACTTCGAATAATGTCACTTATGCAGCCCTTGCTGAAACAATCCCATATCTGAAATTTTTTCCCGATGCATCCAGCGAAGAAAATGGGATACTTCCTGTATGGGGGATAGCAGAAGTCACTGAATCTAAACATTCCGATATCAGACCTGGGCAGAGATTTTACGGATTTCTGCCTGCAGCAGAATATGTGCAGATCAGACCAGCTTCTGCAAACAGCTCAGGATTTACTGCAGAGAGACCTCAGATCAGACCGGAATACGGGTTCTACAATGCCTGCAGTTTTCTAGAAAAGGATGTTTTTTATAACGAGGTTATTGAAGATGAAATGACTGTTTTTCGGCCTTTGTTTATGACAGGGATACTTGTCGCAGACTGGCTGGAATTCAATGAATACAGATCCGCAGACACGGTGGTCATTTCTTCTGCATCGAGCAAAACTTCCTACGGTATTGCTAAAGCGGTAAAAAGTAATGAAAAAAAATGCAGACTGATCGGTCTTGCATCGGAAAGAAATACTGCATTCTGCAGAAGCCTTGATGTATACGATGAAGTCGTTTCCTACGATCATCCCGAAGGAATTTCTTCTTCGTACAGTGTTCTGTATGTGGACGTCGCCGGAAATGAGTCTCTCAGAAACAGTCTGTCAGCGAGTCTTGGGGAAAGGCTGAAGCTTGTGCTTTCCGTAGGAATGTCTCACGGCAGTACAGACGGGTTTCAGGCCGGAACACTCGGTGAAAGATTTGAAGTTTTTTTTGCTCCCGGATGGATGATGAAAAGAAGAAGAAAACTGCCGGAGAAAATAGGATCTGTCTGGAAAGCACAGATCAGTTCCGTCGGAAAATATTTTCAGACTGTCAGAAAAAACGGAATTGAAAACTTTGAGAAAGATTATGCAGACTTTCTTTCCGGAAAAATCAATCCTTCCGAATCAATTCTCTTTCAGCTCTGAATTCCCTCTTTCGCAGGCGGTTATAATGAATACTGAAGATGGAGCAGGCAGAGCTTCGGGAAAAATCAGATGTCCCTGGTGTGAAAAAGATGATTTATATAGAAGTTATCATGATCAAGAATGGGGATTCCCTGTTCATGACGACAGAAAATTTTTCGAGAAGCTCATTCTGGACGGAGCTCAGGCCGGACTGAGCTGGTACACAATTCTTTCCAAAAGAGAAAACTACAGGAAGGCTTTTGCCGACTGGGATGTTCACAAGGTCGCGCGTTTTACCGAAAGGAAAATGGAAAAACTTATGCTTGATTCTGGAATTGTCAGAAACAGACTGAAGATAAGGTCGGCAGTGCAGAATGCAAAGGTATTTATTCTGATTCAGAAGGAATTCGGGAGTTTTGATTCGTATGTCTGGTCTTTTGTGAATCACAGACAAATTATAAATTATCCCAAAATCATGAAAGAAATTCCTGTCACTTCGCCTGAATCAGATGCACTTTCGGCGGATCTCAAAAAAAGAGGGATGAGCTTTGTCGGTTCTACAATCATATATGCTTTTTTGCAGGCAGCCGGACTTGTGGACGATCATCTTGTTTCCTGCTGGAGAAAATCTCAAGTCTGAGCGGAATGATTTTCCCAAATCAGCATTTCTTCCGGTAAAAAACAAACAAAGAGAAAAGAATGGAATTTGAACTTCATTCCGTTTCAGGGACAGCGATCCAATGAAGACAATGTCTGCAGGAAGAAAACACTGTTCATTTTGAAATGCTTTTATTTTGAAAACTGAGCCGTTCATTTTCTGTTAAAGAATATTTTGAACATTTCGGGGAGTTTGAAAAACTTCTGGGTCAGAATGACTCATTTTTTGCAATATGATTTATGCAGAATATATTCAGCGTTCTCAACAGTCTGGAAAAGGACAGTCCCTTATGATAATTATCAACTGCTGGATAAAGAATAAAATTATTGTATAATTGTTGACCTTATGCTACACAAGACCTCAGAGGATTCATAAAAAAAAATATCCTCGTTTCGGAGACTAGACTATGCACAATTGGAAGATTTCTAAAAAGCTGTATTCCCTTACGGGACTTTTTTTCATCATTCTTCTCTTTTCCAGCATCTTCAGTATTTTCAGTGCGGGAAAAATAATGGACAGGCTTGAGACAATTCTCGCAGACAGACTGATTCCAATATACCAGCTTTCTCAGATAAACACTCTGACCGAAGACAGTTTTCAGAACATCCTTTCTTCCATGCTTCATGATCCAAGACTGAAGGAAAATGAAAGACATATGAGAGATCACGGGATCAGACAGCATATTGATAAAATAGAAAAAAATATGCAGAATTCCGATAAAATCTGGAAAGAGTATATGTCTACTTTCCTGACTGAAAAGGAAAAAGAATATGCAAAGGAGTATTCTTCTGACAGGGATGAGCTTATCAATAAATCCTTTCTGAAAGCACTGATGTTCATGAGGGAAGGACGTTTTGAAGAGCTGAATCTTTTTATCGCAGACACACTTCTGCCTGCATACAGGAAATCAAAAGAGCATTTTGACAGGCTGGCAGACCTTCAGATTGAAGTGGGGAATCAGGAGGGCAGAGATGCACATTCCATTTACAGGACTGTCATTGCAGGGCTGATTATTGTACTCATTGCCGGAGCTGCAGTTCTGGGCGTGACAGCTCTCAGAATCATATTTTCCATTGTGACTCCTCTTCAGTCACTGTCGGATGTGACTCAGAAAATATCTTCCGGCAGTCTCAGTACCTCTCTTGAAGAATATGCAGCAAAGAATGAAATTGGGATACTTTATAATTCATTTGGAAAAATGCTGAATGCAGTCAAGACTCTGATTCAGGAAATGAACAGGATGTCCTCTGAGCATGAAAAGGGAGAGATAGACGCAAAGATAGATGAAGAAAAATTTCCTGGTGAGTTCAGATCTATGGCCAAGGGGATCAATGATATGGTTCTTGCTCATATTACAATGAACAGAAAGGCAGTCAATATCTTTGATCAGTTTGGAAAGGGAAATTTTGATGCAGTGCTCGAGAAACTTCCCGGCAAGATGGTTTTTGTAAATGAAGCTGTCGAGCAGGTGAGAGCAAACCTGAAATCAATCATTGCAGATACTGATCTTCTTGTGCAGGCTGCCCTGGAAGGTAAAATTTCGACAAGGGCGGATGAAAAAAAACAGAATGGGGACTTCAGGAAAATTTTAGCCGGAATCAACAGAACACTGGAATCCATTACTGCCCCCATCAATGAAACATCTGAGGTTCTTCTTCAGATGGCGAACGGAGATCTCAGAGTCAAGGTGAAGGGACAGTACAAAGGCGATTATCTGAATATTGCAGATGCGCTGAACAAGACAATTGTATCGTTCAACAGTGTCCTTTTCCAGATTCAGAATTCCTCTGCTCAGGTACTTCAGAGTTCCAAGCAGCTTGCTGATGCAAGTCAGGCTCTTGCAAGCGATTCAGGAGAGCAGGCAAGCAACCTTGAGGAAATAACGGCCACTGTAATGCAGATTGAAAGTCAGGCCAAGGAGAACTCTCACAGGGCAGAAGAAGCCTCTCTTAAATCAAAAGAGGCAAAGGAATCTGCCGAGACAGGAAATTCTGAAATGCAGAAAATGCTTCGTGCAATGGATGAGATAAACACTGCATCGGCAAGCATTGCAAGAATCATAAAGGAAATAGACGCCATTGCCTTTCAGACGAATATACTTGCATTGAATGCCGCAGTGGAAGCTGCCCGGGCTGGAGAATACGGCAGAGGGTTCAATGTAGTAGCTGAAGAGGTAAGAAACCTTGCCTCCAGAAGCGCAAGGGCGGCACAGGAAACAGCCGCGCTCATAGAAGAGACCCAGAAAAAAATTTCCGGAGGAGCGAAGATTGCCGAAGAGACAGCAGGTTCACTCGTAAAGATTGTTTCAGGAGTCAGTCAGGTTTCCAAGCTTGTGGAAGACATTGCAGCAGCTTCAAAGGAGCAGTCTGAAGGAATCAATCAGCTCAACACAGGACTCAATCAGATAAATCAGGTGACAATGTCCGTTGCATCATCATCGGAAGAAAGCGCAGCAGCCAGCAACACTCTTGCCAGTCAGGCAGAATCATTCCAGAAAATTGCAGCGAAATTCAGACTGGACAATTCCAGGATACTGAATCTGGACTGAGTTTCGGCTATGATGAATGACGGAACCAAAGATCTGTATCTGATTTTTTCGCTGGGGGAGAGACTTTTCGGACTCGAGGTGGCAAGTCTGACTGAGATCACTTCAATTCAGCCTATCTCTCCTCTGGCCGATGTGCCTGATTATGTAAAGGGAGTCATCAATCTCAGGAACAGAATCATCCCTGCAATTGATATGCGGCGCCGACTTAAGATGGAAGAAATACCTTATCATGAAAGAACATGCATTCTTGTCGTAAATATAAAAAACAATACTGTATGTCTTCTTGTAGATTCTGTGAAGGAAATACAGAGAATCAGTTCTGACAGACTTGAGAATACGCCTGTGGGTGAAGGGATGGAACGAAGTGCAATTCTGAGATCCGTGACAGGACATTCAGGCTCTGTAATTATGATAGTCAGTCTGGAACATCTGACAGATGAGATTGTTTTCAGATCGGCAAAGGAGATTGTAATTTAGACTGTCATGAATATGGAAATTTCTGAAATCAATTCCTCTGAAGACCGATATCTTGTGTTCGGACTGGAAGACAGGCTCTATGGGATAGAAATTAATTATCTTTCTGAGATTATTCCGGTTCCGCAGATCACCGAGGTGCCGAATATGAAAGATTATGTAACAGGTGTCGCCGATCTGAGAGGAAAAGTGATTCCTGTGTTTGACACAAAAATCAGACTTGGAATGACTTCATGCGAAATGGAAGAAAGAACATGTCTGATTGTTCTGAACGTCAGAGGCATTCAGATCGGATTCATAGCAGATTCGGTAAAGGAAGTGATGGAAATATCGAAAGAAGAAGCAGATCCTCTGCAGAATATGAAGGAAATGGAGCACAGTGAATTTATCCATGCGGCGGGAAGACTGAAAAATGATCAGATAGTGATTCTTCTGAATGCAGAGAAGATGACTGCAGGAGAACATTGTCTGTCGGCGAGGTCTGAAAAATGAACCAGGATGAAATCGAGTCCTTAAAGGAACTTGTATCGGAGGAAATGGAGAATCTTTCCAGTCTGGAAAATGAACTGGTCATTCTGGACAGGCAGCTTACAGAAAAATCAGACTTGTCCGAGGAGACTGTCAATACTGTATTCAGAATGTTTCATTCGATAAAAGGCAGTTCCGGTTTTTTCAGTCTTCCTGCAGTTGTAAGAACAGCGCATGAGGCAGAGTCTCTTCTTGACATCATCCGGAGAAACAGAGAAAAACTCAGTCGAAATCTTATAGATCTTCTTATGGAAACCAAGGACCTTCTGACTGAAGTGTTTATTCAGATTTCTGAAAAATACAGTGATTTGGGATTTGAAGACAGGTGTGAAAACCTGATCAGCCGTCTGAGAAAAGAAAAAGAGGAACTGAGCAGGGAGAATTTTTCAGAAGAGAGCGGTACGGAGAATTACGGACTTTTTGAGGATGAGGGAAAAAAAGAGGAAGAATCCTTCGGTCTTTTTGAAGAAAATAATGATAAAATGATTAAAAAAAATACATCCAGTCCTGTCGGATTTTCTGAAGGAATGAGAAAAAAGGAAGTCTCCGATTCACCTTCCGGAAAAGCTGCGGCAGACATCCGCATAGGAACCGAGAAGCTGGACAGACTGCTCGATCTGATCGGCGAGCTTGTCATTGCAGAATCCCAGGTGACTGAAACGGCAGCACAGTTTGATGAAAACAGAAGCAGGCTGAACATTGAGTCATGGAAAAGATCTGCTGTTCATCTTCATAAAATTGTCAGAAATCTTCAGGAGACTGCTCTTTCGCTCAGGATGGTTCCTCTTTCAGGCATATTCCGCAGAATGGAAAGATTCATACTGGATCTGAACAGAAAGACAGGAAAGAAAATTGAACTGAAAATTTTCGGTGAACGGACCGAGATAGACAAGAATATGGTGGAACTGATTATCGATCCTCTGACTCATCTTCTGCGGAATTCAGCGGACCACGGGATTGAATCCCCCGAAGAAAGAACTGCTGCGGGGAAGGGTGAAACAGGCAGAATCATTCTTTCAGCAGAACATGCCGGCAAAGAAGTCTGGATATCCATTGAAGATGACGGCAGGGGCATTGACAGGGAGAAGATTCTGCAGAAGGCTTCAGAAAAGGGAATTCTTTCCGACTCGGGAAATTCTCTGAAGGATTCGGAGGTATGGGATTTTATTTTCCTGCCGGGATTTTCCACTGCAGAAAAGCTGACTGATATTTCAGGACGCGGGGTAGGGATGGACGTGGTGAAAAAGAATATTTCCAAAATGAACGGAAGCATTACTGTCGATTCAAAGAAAGGAGAGGGTACAAAGATCCTTCTCAAGATCCCGTTGACCCTTGCCATCATAGACGGTATGTCGGCCAAGTATGCAGGAAGATATTTTGTGATCCCCAGCATCAGCGTGCAGGAAACAGTCAACCTGAAAGAGGTTCAGATACGGAGGATAGACAGTAATTTTAATGTAATGAAATTCAGGGAAAAAATGATTCCTGTCATTCGGCTGGAAAATTTTCTGAAAATGAAAAGCAGGGCAGATCAAGCAGAAAATAAATATGTTGTCATTATAGAATCCAGCAATCTCAGACTGGGTCTGATTCTGGATGATATTCTTGGAAACAAATCCATCGTAATCAAACCGATATCTGAACTTTTTTCCGCTGTTCCCGGGATCTCCGGATGCACTATTCTGGGAAACGGAGTTATCGGTCTGATCCTTGATGTAAACTATCTCCTGGACAGAATTTATTACGGTGAACATTCCGCAGGAGTCCGGTCCTTGACGGTATGATATGAGAAAGATCAGAATACTGATAGTAGACGATCAGCCGATCGCCCGAAAGATGATCAGGAAGGGACTGTCCTCGGATCCAGCCATTGAAGTTGTTGCAGAAGCAGGAGACGCATATGAGGCCAGAGACAGGATCATAGAGTATTCACCTGATGTAATGACCCTGGATGTGGAAATGCCGAAAATGAGCGGTCTTGAATTCATAAGGAAACTCCTTCCTCAGTATCCTATTCCTGTCATTATGGTAAGTTCAAGCACGGCTGAAGGAACTGAATCGGCGGTGCTTGCACTTGAACTGGGTGCCTTTGATTTTATTCAGAAGCCGGACGGAGACCCTGAAGGATTTGAGAATATGGCTTCAGAGCTCACGGAGAAAATTAAGTCTGCGGCAGATGTAAATATAAATAAATATATTAAATCTGCCGGGAGCGGTATTCCTCTTCTGAACAGAAAAAAAAAGCCTGAACCTGTTTTATGGAATTTAAAATACAGACTTATTGCAATAGGAGCGTCTACAGGAGGCACTGCTGCAATAAGATCCATTGTTTCCAGGCTTTCTCCTGATCTTCCCGGAATAGTCACAGTGATTCATATGCCTGCCGGTTTTACTAAGGCATTTGCAGACAGACTGAACGATCTGTCTCCTCTTCAGGTTTCAGAAGCATATGACGGAGAAGAAATTTCTCCAGGAAAGGTGCTGATTGCCCCCGGCGATCTGCATCTGACTGTATCTTCAAGGAACGGAAAGCTTTACTCGCAGCTCAGCAGAAAAGAGAAAGTCAGCGGTCACAGACCTTCCGTGGACAGTCTCTTCAGCTCAATAGCGGAAGCAGGCATTTCAGAAAAGACCATAGGAATCATTCTGACAGGGATGGGGTCAGACGGGGCAGAGGGGCTTCTCAGGCTTCGAAATGCAGGGGCGCTCACTGCAGGACAGGACAAGGAAACCAGTACAGTA
Source organism: Leptospiraceae bacterium (assembly GCA_035345895.1). Classification (GTDB taxonomy): domain Bacteria; phylum Spirochaetota; class Leptospiria; order Leptospirales; family Leptospiraceae; genus DAORDI01. The sequence continues at coordinate 1,288 of DAORDI010000082.1, read as the reverse complement.
TACGGAATGCCTAAGGCGGCATGGGATCTTGGGGCAGTTCAAAAACAGCTGAGGCTGGAGGATATCCCGATATTTCTAAGAAGGAATGCAGGCAGAGAATGAAAAATTCAGAAATCAAAGTTCTGGCTGCGGCAGATGATAATGATGCATACGGTCTGGAATGCCTGAAAAATCTGTCCCAGTCTCAGGGTTCTTATTTCTGCATTGAGAAGAATTTTCTGAAATGCATTGATCTGCTCCGAGACTCAAGTTTCGACATACTGATTGCAGATCCATTCACCGTTTCAGAAAATCCTATTTCTATTCTGAAAGAACTGAACGAATCGGCTCCAAATCTGCAGATTATCATTTTCAGTGCCGAATCAAATTATAAAAAAATTATAGAATCATTAAATGAGATCAGAAATTCGCATTATCTTGCAAAGCCGTCCTCTGCAGAAGAACTTAAAAATGCACTGGAAGATGCATTCAATACAGTCAGAGTCAGAAGAAAATCTGAAGACTTCTCTCTTTCTGAAAGAAAATTTTACAGTGAAATGATCAGGATTTTCGACTGGAAGAAGGAAATTACAAAAAGGAAAATCGACTATTTTACAAAGGATCTGATACATCAGGTAAATATAGGACTGCTGCACGGATCAGGTCTGGGTTCTCTTCTCGGATCTCTGAGTCTTTTATTTTCAAAAGCGGAAATTTCCGAAGACGGCACAAAGGCAGTGATTCCAAAATTTCTTTATGATGCAGTGAATGAAGATTATGAACAGAGCAGAGAACTTATGAAGGGACTCTCTATGGCTCAGAACATCATTATGGAAAATGAATCAGTGGATACTTCCTTCCATCCGGATCTGATTTACTCGCTTGTGAAAAACTGTGCAGCCGCCCTGAATCCAATGTTTCAGCTGAAAAATCAGAAAGCAGTCTTCGGATCCTTCCCGGCCTTCAGTCAGGACACTCAGGTGATTATGAATTCGGAAAAACTGGGATTTGTATTTTCAGAACTGCTTATAAATGCGATGAAGTATTCAAAAAATGAAGACATCATTTATATTCTTTTTTATAAAAGAGACGATAATCTGGAAATAAAAATACTCAATCCAGCCTATGAATTTTCTCCCGGCAGTCCCGGCATTTCGGGGATTTATGAAACACTTGTGTTTGAACCGTTTTTCAGAATGATTGATTCCGTTGACGATGACTACTCGATGGAGACTGTAAGATTCGGTCTTGGACTGACCCTCGCAAAAAAGATTCTGGAGCTCCACGGAGGAGACATCATTATTTTTAA